>NZ_JBEXHY010000003.1:0-168636 GCF_040608295.1 Micromonospora sp. NPDC005197
GGGGTGAGTTTTCTTTGGCGGCCGGGCGGCGGCGCGGGGGGCGGGTTGGTGGTGGGGTGGGGGGACCGCGCGCCGGCGGGGGCGGGCCGGGCCCGCCGCCGACGACCGGTCAGATCTTGGCGACCTGGTTGAAGTTGAGCTCCACCGGGGTCTCCCGGCCGAAGATCGACACCAGCACCTTGAGCTTCTGCTGGTCGGCGTTGATCTCGCTGATCGTGGCCGGCAGCGACGCGAACGCGCCGTCGGTGACGGTGACCGAGTCGCCGACCTCGAAGTCGAGGACCTTGATCTCCGGCTTGGCCTTCTTCTGCTCGGTCTCGACGGCCGGCGCCAGCCACTTCAGCACCTCGTCGAGGGAGAGCGGCGCCGGCCGGTCGGCCCGGTCGGTCGCGCCCACGAAGCCGGTCACGCCCGGGGTGTTGCGGACACACGAGTAGGACTCGGCGGTCAGCTCCATCCGGACGAGGATGTAGCCCGGGAAGACCTTGGCCTGGATCTGCGAACGCTTACCGTTCTTGACCTCGATCTCTTCCCGGGTCGGCACCTCGACCTGGTAGATGAAGTCCTCCATGTCGAGGCTCGTGATCCGGGTCTCGAGGTTGGTCTTCACCTTGTTCTCGTAACCGGCGTACGAGTGCACCACGTACCAGTCACCCGGGGCGTAGCGCAGCTTCTGCCGCAGCTCGGCGACCGGGTCGTACTCCTCGTCCGGCGCAGGCTCGGTGGTGGGGAACTCCGGCTCGCTGGCGGCCTCAACCGACTCGTCACCAGCCGCCGTCGCGACCGTGGACTGCTCGTCCACCGGTCCGGCGGTCTCGTCGTACTCAGGCACGCTCGCTCACTTCCGTCACTATCGGCTGGAGACAGCCGGTCAGTCCGAGTTGCCGAAGACGAACAACACGACCTTGGCGAAGCCGTAGTCCAGCACGCCCACGATCGTCAGCATCACCGCGACGAACGTGACCACCACGGCGGTGTACGTCAGCAACTCCTTGCGGGTCGGCCAGATGACCTTACGCAGTTCGGCAACGACCTCGCGGAAAAACCGGGCGATGCGGCCGAACACGCCCACCCGACCGGTTTCCGACCGCGTGGTCGGCCGGCTGTCCGCCGATTCAGCCCGGGCGCGGGACCGCGTCGCGGTGCCTCCCCGGGAGACCGGCTCGTCCGCGCCGGAGGCGTCGTCGTCGGCTACGTCGTCGACGATCTCGTCGTCCAGACGATCGTCGCCGGCGTCCTCGCCGCGCCGCTTGTTGTCGGCCACTTCGCCCTCCGTCGCGGAATCTCGGGTCGCACGCCGGGCGGCGTGCGCGGCGCTGGTCACGCCGGCCGGGCCAAACCGTCCCGCGACGGGCCGCGGCCGGTGGATCAACCGGGGGCCCCGAATGCCTCGGAACCACCCCGCCGATGCCACCACCACGGGCCGGACGCCGCCTTGTCGGCGGCGCGACCCACGGGAACGGTCAGGCCTGAGGCGCAGGGGTGACAGGACTTGAACCTGCAGCCTGCGGTTTTGGAGACCGCTGCTCTGCCAATTGAGCTACACCCCTGTGCGGCAACACTCGCCCCACGCGGTCACAGACGACCGTGCAGGGGTCACTTGCCCCACGGCGGACCAGTGTACGGGTAGGCACCCGACTTTCCCAACCGGTCTCCCCGCCACGCGTGGCGGACCCGATTCAGCGCGCGGTCCGGATGGTCGCCCGGGCCTGTGAGAGCACCTTCTCCCCCAGGCAGGTCGCGGTCACATCGAGCCGGGTGAGGCCGTCCTCGGTCACCTCACGGACCCGCGCGGTCACCTCGATCTCGGTCCCCTGGTCGTCGTCCGGGACCACCACCGGCCGGGTGAACCGCACCCCGTACTCGATGACCGCGTCGGGCGCCCCGGCCCACTCGGCGACCGCCCGACCGACCAGGGCCATCGTGAACATGCCGTGCGCGATCACCCCGGGCAGCCCCACCTTCGTGGCGACCCGGTCGCTCCAGTGGATCGGGTTGAAGTCACCCGAGGCGCCGGCGTAGCGGACCAGGTCCGCCCGGGTCACCCGGAACGTCTTGGCTGGCAACTCCATCTCAGCCCTCCCCACGGATCACGTACCGGGCCCAGACGGAGACCACCGGTTCCCCGGCGACGGTGCTCACGTCGGTGCGGGTGGTCAGGAAGCCGTGCCCGCCCCGGCTGCTGACGTCCTCGATGGTGTTGGTGCAGACCAGCTCGTCACCCGCGACCACCGGCCGGATGTACGCGAACCGCTGATCGCCGTGCACCAGCCGGCTGTAGTCCACACCCAGGGCCGGGTCCTCGATGATCTGGCGGCTCGCCGCCATGGTGACGACCACCGGGAAGGTCGGCGGGGCGACCACGTCCGGGTGGCCCAGCGCCTGCGCCGCCACCGGGTCGTGGTGAGCCGCGTCGGTGGCGCCGATGGCCGTGGCGAACTCACGGATCTTTTCTCGGCCCACCTGGTAGGGGGCGGTCGGCGGATACGTCCGTCCGACGAAGGAAGGGTCCAGAGACATGCCGCGAACCTACACGGGAAGCACAATCGCCGATCTGGTCGGCAGGCAGCGGCTGAGCCGCGCCGTACCGGTCAGATCGGCGATTGGGAAGGCTTCGTCAATGGCCGGCGTGTGCCGGCCAGAGATCAGCGGGTCTCGCGGTGAACCGTGTGCCGGCCGTCGCGCGGGCAGAACTTCTTCAGCTCGATGCGGTCGGGGTCGTTCCGGCGGTTCTTGCGCGTGATGTAGTTGCGCTCCTTGCACTCCACACACGCCAAAGTGATCTTCGGCCGGACATCGGTAGCCTTCGCCACGGCGGAGTGCCTTCCTCGCTAACGGAAACAACTACGACGCGTCAGCCTAGACGCTGACTGCGCGGACATGCAAAGTGGGCGCCAGTGGCGCCCATCTCCACGACCACCGGGAACGAGCCCGGAAGACGAGAGTAGCGGTGGCCGGACTTGAACCGGCGACACAGCGATTATGAGCCGCTTGCTCTGCCATCTGAGCTACACCGCCGCGGTGGGTCCAGCTGAACCCTCGAGCCCCCTTACGGAATCGAACCGTAGACCTTCTCCTTACCATGGAGACGCTCTGCCGACTGAGCTAAGGGGGCCTGCGCGATCTCCCCGTGGGGCGCGCAGAAGTAAGAGTACACGGCCCGGCTCGACAGGTGAAATCGGATCCCTGGTGATCGTCTACGCCCAGCTCAGGGCACGACACGCAGCCGCGGAAGCTCCCCACCGGAGATCGTTTCGGGGTCGACCTGAGCGCCGAACCAGGCCGCCAACCGCTCGTACGGCAGCGGTCGACTGAACAGGAAGCCCTGGCCGATCTCGCACCCGATGTCCTGAAGGAGCTCCAGGGTCAGCTCACTCTCCACACCCTCGGCGACCACGGCCAGGCCGAACTGCTGGGAGAGCGTCACCACCGCGTTGACGATCGCCAGGTCCCCCGGATCGGTCGCCATGCCCTGCACGAAGGACCGGTCCACCTTCACCTCGTGCACCGGCAGCCGGCGCAGGTGGGCGAGCGAGGAGTCACCGGTGCCGAAGTCGTCCACCGACAGCCGGACGCCGAGATCGCGGAGCCTGCGCAGCGTCGGGATCGGCCGGTCCGTGCCGTCCAGGACCCCCGACTCGGTGATCTCCAGGGTGAGGCGCTGCGCCGGCACCCCGTACTCGGTCAACAGCTCCTGCACCCGGTCCGGGAAGTGCTGGTCGGTGAGCGTACGGGCGGCGAGGTTCACCGCGATGGGCAGCGGCTGGTTGGCCTCGGCCCAGTCCCGGCTGCGCCGCAGACCCTCGCGGAGCACCACCTCGGTGAGCCGACTCAACTGGCCGGTGTGCGCGGCAACCGCCACGAAGTCCTCGGGAGCGACGGTGCCGTGCGTCGGGTGCTCCCACCGGGCCAGACACTCGACACCGAGCAGACGCCGGTCCCGCAAGGTCACCTTGGGCTGGAAGTAGACCTCCAGCTCGTTCTGGTCCAACGCCTGACGCAGGTCACCGGCGAGACCCAGCCGGCGCAACGACCGGGATTCCAGGCCCGGGTTGAACAACTGCACGCTGCCGGGCACCGATTTGGCGGCGTTCGCCGCCAGATCGACGCGGAGCAGCAGGGTCGCGGCATCGCTGCCATGATCCGGGTGTACGACGACCCCGACGGCGGTGTTCACGTCCAGGGTGAGCGCGTCGAAGACCATCTCGTCGCGGATCTGGTCGCGCAGCTGTTCGGCCAACTCCAGCGCGGCGTCGGCGTTCTCCAGACGCAGGGTCACCAGGAACTCGTCCCCACCGACGCGACCCACCAGGGCCGACGACGGCGCGCTGGCCCGCAGCCGGTTGGCGACCTCGACGAGCACCTTGTCCCCGGCGGCGTGGCCGAGGGACTCGTTGACCTGGCGCAATCCGTCGACGTCGAAGAGCAGCAACGCCACCACCTCACCCGGCGCGCCAACCTTGACCGACTCGTCCAGCGCTGCGGTGATGCGCCGCCGGTTGGGCAGCCGCGTCAGGGTGTCGTGGTAGGCGTCGTGCCGCAGGCGGTCGACAAGTCGCGAATTTTCGAGCGCCACAGAGGCGTGGGCGGCCACCGTCTCGAATACCGAGATATCGCGTTGGGTGAAGTACAGCGGGTCGGCGAGCCGGTTGGTGACCTCGAGTGTCCCAATCACCACACCACCTGAGCGGAGCGGAACGACCACTGTGTCCTTGACCCCCCGCTCGGCGAGGCTGGCCCTGAACTCGGGATCACTTGTCACGCCACGGCCGACAGTCACCGGGCGAGCGGTCTCCAACACCTTCTCCCGCAACGCCGACGGGGTCAGGGACAGATCCAGCAGGCCAGAATCCTCGACTCGCGCGGTGAGCAGAATCTCGGGGTGACGGCCCTGTGCGGGCAGCCAGAGGGTGGCGTACTCGGCCTGCATCAGCGCGCGCACCCGGCCGAGCAGGGCGTCGACGAGGGTGCCGTCCTGGCCGCTGGCCGCGACCGCCATGCTCAGCTCGTACATGTCGGTGAGCGTGCGGTGCTGGCGAAAGAACTGGGTGTACGAGCGGTAGACCAGAGCGAGCCCGGCCGCCAGCGCGGCCAGGGGCACCAACGACCACCAGGACGCCTTGATCAGGATCAGGACGACCAGACCGGCGGCGACGTTGATGCCTGCGGTCAGGAGCAGTGACGGCGCCGCGCGGAGGGCTTCCCGGCCGGCCTGCCAGCCCTGCAACAGGGTGTGCACCGACATGACGGCGGTGAGACTCACCAGGAACACCACGCTGATCGCGCAGCAGAGACTCACCCACGTCGTCGGGCCGACACCCGACCTCGGCGGCAACGCCTGGAGGACGAGAGTGGCGAGCGACGTCCCGGCGGCGGCCCGCGCCACGTTGAACCACACCTTGGGCGCCGTGATCCGGTGTCGCAGTTGGGTGACCAGGGACGCGAGCGTGTAGATGACGACGACCGTCAGCGGCGGCAGGAAGTAGAGCGCCAAGACGAGCGGCAACTCGGTAAGCGTCATGGCCACCGACTGCCGGCGGGCGACCAGCACCAGCAGCGGCAGACCCGCGGCGATCATCGCCGCGAGAAGGAGCGCTGCCCAGTGCCAGTCGCCGAACGGCCGGTCGGAGACCAGACCGGTGAGGGTTGCGCAGGCGACAGCCAGAAGGATCAGCGGAGCGGTGATGATCCAGGCGTCTTCCGACGACCTGCGCCTCGACTGGTCCCGCGCGATCATTCCGCTCCCTGGCGGTGTGGCGTGTCCCTTGACAAGCGGTGGCCCGTCGGACAGGGGTCGTCAGACCCAGACGACGTCCGTGAGGTGCAAATCGGCGGGTACACCGTGGTTGGCGATGACCATGGTGGCGACGGCGGCAAGGATGAGGAGCGAGCCATACAGCCGGCCCAACCTACGACCAGACATAAGATTGCTCCTGTCGGAAGGTCTCGTGGGGTAGTGGAGGTTCCACGATCGTGCCACAGCACGGGCAACCAGAGAAGTGGTGGCCGCCCGACTGGCACCACCGTCTGTTACTTCCCGCCGTTCGGCCCACCGCCCTCGTCGCACTGGGCCAGATCACGAGCTTGCGAGACAGTTCACCGCTGCGCGCAGTGCTGAAAACGACCTTCAACGCAATCCGGGTCCACCTATAAGCACTCGACACATCCGGTTCGAACGTTACGCTCAGTAACATCAGTCTGCGTGACCCGAACGCGCGCCTTAAGTCCGGCCATCGACCACCATACCGGCTCCGCGCCATCTCGCCAGTACCTCGTCGGGTTCATTTCACATGGACGACGCCTCCTGCCGCCGCTCGACCATTAACAGCATAGATGCAGCTCACCTACGCAATCCCATCGACCCCCAAAGATGCAAGTTGCGTGCGCCATCAGGCGTACGGGCGCTCAAGCCGGCGTGGCGGTGTCCTACCGCGGCAGTCGGAACGGGGCCCACATTTCGGCCTCCGGCACCTCGTGGGCCGTGAAGTACCCGCCTTGTTCCAGTGGGCCCAGGATGGAGAGGCCCCTCGACGTAGCTGCGTGGCGGGACCCGTCGCCATGGCGATGGGGAGCACGTCCGGCAGTTGGGCCCAACCCTGTGGCAGCCGAGCAGGAGCAGAGCCTCCTTTGGGGCACCCCGGGTGCTCTACCCGGAGATGCACCTTGGGCATGGTGAGCCAACCAATGTGCTGGCCCGGGCAACCCCAACCCCAGCAGCCCGAGCCGGTTCGTCAGCAACATCGCAGCCACGACGCCGGTCGGCGGCGAGGCACCAGGAGGGTGACACGAGCCCTGTGCAGAGCCGGTCGTGCACATCAAGAGACAACGGCCTTCGGTTGCAGGCCGATCCGGGCCGGCATCCGTCAGGAAATCGCCTCCGGTTCCCGGAGCACGAGCATCCGCAGCAGACCTCACAGCGACATGATCAACATACCCACAACCAGTCGGTAACGGCTGGACGCGGCCGGACAAACGACAACGGCCCCCGATCAGCATCTCTGCTGGTCAGGGGCCGTGTCTGCACCTGGTGGCGGGTAGAGGATTCGAACCTCTGTAGCTTTCGCGACGGATTTACAGGGCGTCTACGGTTCTGCAGCACCCCTCACCTTGACCTGGTGGCTAATGCCGCTGGCCAGCCGCCCGACGCTATGCCGCCCACGATCTGCCCAAGCCCAGGGCCGAAGCCCCGGACGACACGTTAGAGATCTTCAGTCAGCCCGCTGTTGACTGGGTTTACTGCCAACTGATCACCCCCACTTGTGGATCGATCCCGTCTCGGCTGCGGCGCACTCAACCGTGCCACTTCATCGTCTAGAACCACGGAGAAGGGATTAGTCAATCCCATCACTTTCTTCCGCAGAGCATCTTGTTTGATGAGCCAATGATTTAGCCTGTCCGGATCAATTCCGAGCAACTCAACAATGAGCTGCTCAATCTGCCCGACCCGACGCGGCTGCAGTTCGCTAGTCACCGGCAGCAGGTGACCTAGGGTATGCGCCAGGAAGTTGCGTTGCGATGGCAGCAAACTGGAAATGTCGATCACCGCTACCGTGTCGACGAAACTGGCAATGGTCGAAGCGTATAGACGGTAACGCCTAGCTTGCTCAGCAATCGGATCACCAGTAGTCACTTCATCACTTGAGGTGCTCGCGACGGCAAGGCCGATGCCTGCAGCCAATGCCAGGGCGACCAAGCCGTCCCAGTCACTGCGCGCGTCAGCAACGGACCGTAGCAGTTCGAGCGAACCCTCAATCTCGCCCTGCACAAGCAGCTGCATCGCACAACAAATGGGATACAGGTCTTTATCAATTCTATGACTTTCGAGCCGCTGCCCGAGTTCTCGGAGGTCGATGCGCATCGAGAAGCTCGCACCATCGGCCGCCTGAGCGAGGGTTCCGTCAGAAGCGCCGCGCTGGAAACCCAACAAGTACAGATCCCACGTTCGCTCCGAGTCAAGCGGCAATCGGTGGGTCCCGATCCACAAATTGCTCCAGATCCCGTCGGCGGTGACTTCGCCAGGATACATCTTGAGAAACCGTTCCATTTCTTCCCAGGCTTTCGGCAGTCGACCGACTCCCACCGCCACGAGAGCACTCAATTGGGCGGCTCTGCGGTCGCCCCTACCTCGGGCTATCCACTTCTCAGCGTTCGCAAAGTCGCCAACAGCGGCGTATTTCATGGCCACTGACAAGCCATCTTCATCACTACGGCGGAATTTGTCTACGCGCGTGACCCTTGTCAAAAGAAGGAAGTAGACCAGCACGGCATCGGCGTAGACCAAAGCTTGGCGCGTCAGAATATTCGGCCAGTCACCGTAAACTGCCTGCGCCACTTTCTGCGGAAGGAGTTCCAAGGGAACAGACCGCAGGGCCTCCATGTCGAATTCGATTCGACCGCGGCTCACCTCTGTGGAGACGGCGATAGCTATTACAAGCAGGCAGATAACGTCGCCTGCGGTTGCCAATAGGAAGCCTATGTAAGGACGGCCGGGGCGGATGCGAAAGGTAGCGTAGTAACCGTCCGCCGAGAAGAGTATCGACAGATGACGGAGCATCAGAATGACAAGGAAGAGGAGTAGCCACACCCGCACCGGCGTGGAATCCTCCAAATTCCAGCCTAATCCAATGAATGCAATCACGGCAGCCAGCAGCATCGCTGAATCAAGGTGGTTGTATTGATTTAGCCTAGTCCGCTGATTTATTTCCTCAACAGTGTCGCCCTTGGCAGAGGACGCCACGACGGCGGCGAACGGCCACCAGGCAGCCGATCGCACAATTCCAAGGAACACCAGGACTGCCTCGCGCATGGCAGCGATCCTTGATCGACTGGCCCTTCGCCAGTAATCCTGCACCTCAGCACGGCGCATCGACTCGGAAGTGCGAAATTTTCGCCCGACCGTGAAGTAAAGAGCCAGCGCGACGCCCCCTACGGCTAGATAGAGGCCAAGCAGCACGTAGAGAACTATTGTCTGCAACAAGCCCATCGGCCACCCACTCATCGAACGACGGCCATAACACATCAACCTTAGCGACTCAGCGCAAGCACGAGGCAACAGCCTCTACGACGTGCAACGCGAACAAGAGGGCGTAATTCTTTCATCTTTTAGGCGACGCGACACCCCGAGTGGTCATCATCCGAGCGCATCGCCGATCTTCTCGTTGATGGTGTCGTCGCCGCCGTCGATGCAGTTGGCGTAGACACGGAGCAGGACGGCGACGCCGTGGCCCAGGCGCCGGGCGACCTCGGTCGGCGGGACGCCAGCATTCAGCCAGAGCGAGGCCGCCGCGTGCCGCAGGTCGTAGGGACGGCGGACGAGCGGCGAGGCGACCTGCGATTCCGTCAGCGCCTTCTCGCGGGCGAGCTTCCACCACCGGTCGTAGACCGACTCGGAGAGCGGCCCGCCGTGCAAGCCCCGGAAGAACCGGCCGTCTGGGCCGACCCCGTAATTCTCGACGTGCGCGCACAGCAGCTCGACGAGCCGGGGCGGGATCGGGACCGTACGAGTCTCCGCCCTCCCCCGGTGCTTGAGTCCACGCCGCTCGTGCGAACCGCCGTCATCGGTCCAGTGCGACCCGGCGCGCGGCAAAGTGCCGGCGAGCACCAGGCGACCCCAGCGATGTTCGATCTTCTCGTGAACGCAGGACTTGGAAGGCTTGACCGCCGCCAGATCGTCGAAGTCGGCCCCGCAGTCGGCGCACCGGCCGGCAAGGTCGCAGTCCTCTCGCCGGAGGTCCGCGGCTTCCGAGGGACGCATCCCCGCGTAGTAGAGGCAGCCGAAGAACGCGGTGACCTTGTCGGCCCGTTTGCCGAGAGATTTCACCGCCTCCAGCAGCGTGGCGACCTGGGCTGGGTTCGCCACCACCCGCCGGTCGATGGATTGCGCCACCTCGGGGGCGGTCCACTGGACCCGGTCGACCGGATTGGAAGCGATCAGCTCCAGCTCGACGGCGTACCCGAGCACGTTGTAGAAGGTGGCCCGCTTGCGCTGGACGGTGGAGGCAGCCGCGGGCCTGCCGTCGAGGCGTACGCACAGGCTGTCGAGGACGCGGCGGACCATCGCGGGCGAGTCGAGTTCGACTACCGGCAGGGACGCGGTTTCCAGCCAGGCGAGCGCCGCCGCGTGGTCGGGCGGGATCTCCTCGGACCAACGGCGCGGGTTGAGGCCGTAGAGGTACAGCGCCTCACGAAGCAGGGCGTCAGTCGGTCGGCCCCGCTTGGTCGGCCGGGTCAGGGTCACCGTGATCGAGGTCAGCGCTTCGACAATCGAGCGCCGAGTCTTGGCCGCCGCGCGAGGCCACTTCATTTCGACGTACGCGCGGCTGTGCGCGTACCAGGTAGTGGGGTTCTTGGTTCTGGCCTCGGAGACCGGGCGGCCGGTGGCCCGGTCGAAGGGCTCCCCCGCGTTGGCCGCCTGGACCAGCTCGGCGCGGAACGAGTGCGCCAGGGCCTTGGTACGGAACATGTCCTCGAAGCGCTGGCCGCTCACCGCCCAACGGACCCGCCACGGCCGCGCCTTCCGGTCAGCGCGCTTACCGATCTCCCAGATTTGGACCTCGTAGCTCTTCATGCGGCGTCCTGCTCCAGGTCGCCGAGCCACCGACCGAGCGCCGACCGGCGGACGCGAAGCTGCCCGTTCGGGAGCTTGATCACCCGTGGTCCCTTGCCGGTCTGCCGCCAGTAGAACCAGGTCGAACGCGGTACGCGCAGTTCGGCGAGCACTTCCGGCACGGTCAACAACTCCTCGGTCACTGCGTCTCCTCCCCGTCATGCTGTTCGCTGTGCTGAGTTGCCGAAAGATCTGCCGACCCCTGCGCGGCCCGGTCCTTGGCGGCGAGCAGTTCAGACCGCCAGCGGGCGCGTTCGCTGATCGACCGCATGAGCCGGTGGGTCATCGGGCCGACGTCGGGATCGTCGGGTCGGGCGAGTTCCCAGGCGTGCCGGACCCGTTCGGTGGTGTCGCCCTGGTCGTCGACGAGCTGCGTGCCGTCGGTGGTGACGCCGAGCAGCGCCCGCACCCAGGCCCGCGCATCGTGCTTGTGGTCGGCGAGGGTCTTGCCGGACCAGTCGCGGGAGATGAGGATGCGCCGGCCGCCGATGCCGAGGGTGTCGCGCTGGTGGACCTTGCCCTTGCAGCGGCCGGGCTTGAGTTTGGCGTGCGCCTTTTTCGGCTGGACGCCGTAGAGCAGCCAGTTGGCGCACCGGTCGGTGCAGGGCGTGAGCTGGAGTTGCTGCCAGAGCCGGTCGAGGTGCTTGCGTTGCTGGTCGGTGGTTGCCTTGTGGCAGTCGCCGGTGTGCTTGGTGATGTATTTCGTGACGTACCGGATGGTGCGCTCGGCGTCCTCGGTGCCGGGCATGACGCCGCGGGCGTCGACTTGGGCGCCGAAGCGGACGACGTGCACGGGTTCGGCGTCTGGGTCGTCGTCGATGGTGTCGAGGGCTTCCGTCCAGGTGGTCAGGGGCTCGCGGGTGTCGGGGTCGACCCATGCCGCTGCCTGTTCGTCCCAGATCGGGAGCCGGTCGAGGGTGTACCGCTGCACGTCGACCGAGGGCCACCACACCTGGTGATAGGTAGCCGCCGCGACGGTGCGCAGCACGTCGCGAGGGATGGTGCCCCGGATGGCGAAGTGCGCGTGTGGGGCGAGGCGGCGTTGCGGCTCGACGCAGCCGGCGTACTGGACGTTCCAGCCCTCGCAGCGTCGGAGGTTCTGCCAGAACCAGTCGAGAAGTCGAGGGAAGTGGACGGCGTCCCAGGCGGCGCGGCGGTAGTCGTACCTGGCCGGGTTGACCGGGGTGCCGTCGGGGCGGACCGGGCCGTACGAGTCGAGGGTGAGCGTGAGCCACATCGACGGTTGGTAGGTGGAGCCGTCCGGGGCGGTGTAGGTCTTGCCGACGGTGCGGCGCTCAACTTTGCGCCGGGGCAGTTCGGGGGCGTCCTGGCGCCGTTTGGTGGAGCGCTTGCGCCGTGGACCGGGCTCGTCGTCCTGGTCCTCGTCGTTGGTGACGTGAGGTGGCCCGACGCGCCCGCGCAGGCCCTCAGTGGCGATGGCTTCCTCAACCTCACGGATCGCCTCGTCGAGGTCGGTCACCTGGTCCCACTGCGCGCCGCGTACGGCCTCGTCGCGGGAGAACTCCAGGTGCGCGCGGAACAGGATCAGGGACTTCTGCGCCTCGGCGGCGGGTTCCGGGCCGGGTAGCGGTTCGTCGTCGCGGTGCCAGCCCTCGCGGATCTGGGCTTGCCGTAGCCGGCGGTTCTTCTTGGCGCAGGGCGGGCACTTGTCCTCGCGGGTCGCGCCGCAGGGCAGGTCGATGACCTCGGTCAGGCCGGTGTCGAGGTCGGTGCGGCGCATGGCGAGCGGACGGACGCAGACTCCGTACTCGATGGCGATGTCCTTGAGCACGTCGATCGAGCGGGGCAGCGCCATGCGGGCCGCCCGCGACCCCGGCCGAGGAACGGCAGCCGGGGCCGGGGCGACAGGGGCGAGGCCGGGCAGGGTCGGCGGGGCGACCGCCGTACCAGTCATGCGGCACCTCCGGCCGAGACGCCGAGGTCCGGACCTGGGATGCTCTGCCGGTGATGTGGAGAGGCTGGGCCTACCAGTTCGAGGAGGTTCCCTGGCCGGAGATCGCGGTTCGGTTCCACGACTTCGCCGAGCAGCATCCTGACTTCGAACACATGGCCGCGATCGTGGACAGCGTCCTTGCCTGCGACGGAGCCTCGCGGCTGGCTGGCCTCACCTCCATGCATGACCTGGTGGTCGCTGCCCGCCCGGTACCAGAGGACCCGCCGGTCGAGGTAGTCATCGTGCGGTCGCCGTCGTCCGGACTGATTGGCCCCGGCGCCGTTCTTATCGAGCACCGGAGCACGTCCGGGCGAGACGACGTGATCGCTCGCCCCAGCGAGGAAGCAATACCGCTGTTTTGGCGATTCATGATCGAAAAGTTCGGCGTTGCGCCGGTGCGGTGAGACAACGCCTGCCGTCATCGAATGATCCCGACGACCTGGGGCCGGTTGTGCTGGACGACGCCGACCGGAGGCAGCACCGCGGCTGATGCCGGCGGCATCACCGGAGCCGGCGGCGCGGGTTCGACAGGCTGCGGCTCGTCGTACCAATCGCCCTGCGGCTGATCGGGCTCCGGGGCCGGCGGTGTGGTGGGTTGGCTGGACAGGACGACCTTGACCAGGGCGAGGAAGGCCAGCGAGGGCACCGCCGCGACGATCCAGCCCCAGACGGATGGTTCGGCTTCGGCGACCTGGGCGGCGAGGGAGAGCAAAGCGAACGCGATCAGGAGGACGCCGACCAGGCCGACGGGTCGACCATCACGGCGGCGGGCGCGGATCTCGAGGCCGAGGTAGATGGCCATCAGCTCGACGGCTACGGCGTTGGCCCAGCCGATCCAGTCGGGTTGGCCGTGGGCGACGGTCAAGGCGCCGCGCTCCGCGCGGCGCGGGGCGGTGAGCCGGCCGGCGGCAAGCCGCCCCGGCCGCCTCCGGCGCCGGGGCGGTGAGCTACCGACTGCCGCCGGACGGCCGCCCCGAGCCTGCTGATCTAGGAAGCGCACGTTCACGGCCAGGCGGTACGGAAGCCGGACGCGTCGCCCTGATCGAGGGTCGCGGCTTCCGACTGCCGCACCAGTCCAACCCCGGGACTGGCTTGCCCCCGGCCTACCTCCCGCAGCCGGCTACGCCCCCAACGCGGAGCCCTCAGCCAGTCGCTGCACCCGTGGTCCACGCCGCCCCTGGCAATCCGGAGCATCACCAGCATTCGCAGCCCAGAACGTGTTCGAGATGGTGGGAAGTCGGTCCAACAGATGGCCGACCTACTGCCAGGTGATTGAGCCGGGGACGGCGGCCTCCGCGGCGGCGATCGCATCATCCACCAGGTGGAAGCCCTGAGAGTCCGGCCAGAAGGGCTTTCCCCCGGCAGGCCATCCTGGCCGATACCTCACGTAGTAGAGCCGGCCCTCCGGGTTCAGCTGCGGAGACTCGTCTTCTTCGAGGTCGTTGTCAGCCTCTCCGACGGCATACCAGAAGTCGTAGTCGAGCATCACTACGCAGACCGCCGCGGAAGTGACCCCGCCGTAGATCCAGTGGCCCGTCGCCACGATCGTCTCCACACGGCGAGCGTAGGACGGCGTCCGGACATCTCTCAAACGCGCTGCCAGCGGCAAGATCGACCTGCCCACCATCTGCCCACAACCAGTCGTTAACGGCTGGACGCAGCCGGACTCGACCAGACAAACGACAACGGCCCCCGATCAGCATCTCTGCTGGTCAGGGGCCGTGTCTGCACCTGGTGGCGGGTAGAGGATTCGAACCTCTGTAGCTCTCGCGACGGATTTACAGTCCGCTCCCATTGGCCGCTCGGGCAACCCGCCAGGGCACCCCACCGCGTCGTAACGCGGCGGCGGAAGCAAGGATAGCGGCTCGCCCCGGGACCGACGCAACCGGGTACGGTCAGAGGGTCGTGCCGCTGGTCGGCGGCCGACGGCACGCCCAGACCGCCGGACAGCAGGAGCAGAAGCATGCCAGCGAACCCGTCATTCGACATCGTGAGCAAGGTTGACCGCCAGGAGGTCGACAACGCCCTTCGCCAGGCGGAGAAGGAGCTCGCGACGCGGTTCGACTTCCGCGGCACGGGCGCGGAGATCTCCTGGTCGGGCGAGGAGGCAATCGGCCTCCAGGCGGAGACCGAGGAGCGCGTCCGGGCCGCGCTAGACGTGTTCAAGGAGAAGCTGGTCAAGCGGAACATCTCGCTGAAGTCGCTGGACGCCGGCGAGGCTCGCCCGTCCGGCAAGGTGTTCAAGATCGACTGCAAGGTGATCCAGGGCATCGAGACGGACAAGGCCAAGGCGATCAGCAAGAAGATCCGCGAGGAGGGCCCCAAGGGCGTTCAGGCGCAGATCCAGGGCGACCAGCTGCGCGTCACCGGCAAGAAGCGGGACGACCTCCAGGCGGTCATCTCGCTGCTCAAGGGCGAGGACTTCGGCGTCGCCCTCCAGTTCACCAACTACCGCTAGCGGCACGAGCAGCCGGGCCGGCACCCGCAGGCGTGGAGTGCCGGCACCACGGTTGCCGAGCGGTTCACCCCACGCTGTACCAGTGCGTGGTCTCGCCCGGGATGGGCGTCAGCCGCACCCGTGCGCCGCCCGGGTCGTCGAACATGCGCACCCCGTCTCCGAGCAGCACCGGAGCGAAGAAGATCAGGATCTCGTCGAGCAGGCCAGCCCGGACGCACTGCCGGGCGATGTCGGCGCCGAGGACGTTCACGTATGTGTCGCCGGCCGCCGCCTTGGCCTGCTCGACAGCGGTGTGCAGGTCGCCGACGAACGTGATGCCGTCCGGGGGCTCGGCCGGCGGCTGGTGGGTCAGCACGAACACCGGTCCGTGGTACCGGCCGCCGAACGCGCCTTCCTTCTCGGTCCCTCGGTTGGGGTCGTCGCCGCCGAAGGTGCGGTTGCCGGCCAGGATCGCGCCGACGTTGGCCAGGACGCGGTCCGCGGTCGGGTTGTCGATCGTGAGGTGTTCGGTCAGCCAGGACATGTCCCCGTCGGGGCCTGCGATGTAGCCGTCGAGCGACGCGGTCGCGGAGTAGAGCAGCTTGGCCATGGTTCCCCCCTCGTCGATGCCCATTCTGATGGACGCCGCACGGCGGCAGAAGCCATCGGGGGCACGTCCACTGAGATCGACTCGGGTTTCTGGATGTCGGGGCGTCCTCGTCAACGGGACACCGCGACTTGCAGGAACCCGAGTCGATCAAGGCGCGGGGCCTGGCCGGACCGAGCCGGCCGGTGAGGGATCAGACGGGGACGGGCTCTTCGGCGCGTACCGCCGAGGCTTCTGCCCGGGCGATGGGCCCGGCGGGCAGCGCGGCGACCGCGGCCCCGACGGCCACCGCCACCCCGGCGAAGACGAAGGCCCACGGCACGCCCCCGGCGTGATCCACGATCAGGCCGGCCACCGAGCCGCCGGCGGCGCTCGCCGCCACGGCCACCGTGACCACCCAGGTGTACGCCTCGTTCAGCATGCCGGCCGGGGCGATCCGGCCGACCAGGGTGTTCTCCAGGGTCAGCGCCGGCGCGATGGTGGCCCCACCGACGATCAGCGCCACGCCCAGCGCCAGTGGCGTGGGCATCACCGCGAACACCACGAAGGTGCCGGCCAGCGCGGCGAGCAGCAGGGCGAACTGGCGGGTCATGTTCGGCGCGGGCCGACGGACGCCGAACCAGAAGCCGCCGATCGCGCTGCCGACTCCCCAGACCGCCAGCAACAGCCCGGCCAGGCTCTCCGGATCGTCGGTGGTGGCGTTGCCGGCGTACGCCGGAACGATCACACCGGCGGCGCCGAAGGCGATGCCCAGCCCGGCCACGCAGACCAGCAGGGCCGGGAAGCCGCCGACCCGCAGCGGGCCGAGCCCACGGGCGTGGTGTTCGCGCGGGTGCGGACGCCATCCGCGCATCACGCGACCGAGGGCGACGGCGGTGGTGCCCACCAGGGTGACGACCGCTGCCCCGATGAGCGCGGCGGCCGCGTCGGCGACCAGCACGAAGCCGGCCACGAGCAGCGGGCCGAGCACGAACACGATCTCGAACAGTGAGGTCTCCGCGGCCAGGGCGGTGTTGCGCAGGGCGTACCGGCCGGAGGCGGGGCTGGTCAGCTCGTTCCAGGCGCCGCGGATTGCGGCGGTGAGCGGCGGGTACGTCGCACCGGCGACGCCGGCCGTCAGGTAGATGGCGGCGAGGGCGTCGTCGCCCGAACGGCTGGCCAGCAGCAGTCCGATGAGCGCCAGCGGGTGGGCTACGGCGGTGACGAGCAGCACCGGGCTCGGGCCGACCCGGTCGGCGATCCGCCCGGCCACCGGGCTGAGCGCGGCGCCGGCGACGGCGTAGATGCCGCCGGCAACGGCGGCCAGCGCGTACCGGCCGGTCACCTGCTCGACCACCAGCAGCAGCGCCAGCGGCGTCATGCCGATTCCGAGTCGCCCGATGATGCCGGTGACCAGCAGGATCGGCGCACCGGGGATCCGCCAGACACCCAGGTACTGACGCAGCGCGGCCACCGTGAACCTCCGAGGATGTAATGAGCGTGAGCGGTTATGACCCTAACGCCGCCGGTCGGGCGGGCAGTACCGGATATCGGCCCCGACACAGCACTCCGCCCGCACCCGAGGCGAGCGGGTGCGGGCGGAGTGCAGAAAAGATCAGCGCTGGAACTGCACGGGCCCCGAGTTGGCGGCCATCCGCTCCAGCCGGGCGACCCGGTCCTCCATCTTGGGGTGGGTGGAGAAGAGCGCGGCCACCGCGCCACCGGAGAACGGGTTGGCGATCATCAGGTGGGCGGTGCTGGTGAGCGTGCCCTGGGCGGGCAGCGGGCGTTGCCGGGCCACGGCGTCGATCTTGCGCAGGGCGCTGGCCAGGGCCAGCGGGTCGCGACTCAGCTCGGCGCCCGACTGGTCGGCCTGGAACTCACGGCTGCGGCTGATCGCCAACTGGATCACCGTGGCCGCGATCGGGCCGAGGATCAGGGTCAGCAGCAGGACTGCCGGGTTGGGCGAATCCTCGTCGTCCCCACCGCCCAGCGGGATGAACCAGGCGATGTTCGCCAGGAAGGTGATGATGCCGGCCAGACCGGCCGCCACGCTGGAGATCAGGATGTCCCGGTTGTAGACGTGGGACAGCTCGTGCCCGATCACACCCCGCAGCTCCCGGTAATCCAGGATCTCGGTGATGCCCTGGGTCACGCAGACCGCCGCGTGCTGCGGGTTACGCCCGGTGGCGAACGCGTTGGGCTGAGCGGTCGGGCTGACGTACAGGCGCGGCATGGGCTGCCGGGCTTCGGTCGCGAGTTCGCGCACCATCCGGTACAGCTCGGGGAACTGCGCCTCGCTGACCGGTTGCGCCCGCATCGAGCGCAGTGCGAGCTTGTCGGAGTAGAAGTAGGAAATGCCGTTCATGACCAGTGAGATGAGGACGGCGATGACCAGGCCGCCACTGCCGCCGAACCAGTAGCCCACCGCGAGGATCAGGGCGGTGAGCAGACCGAGCAGCGCGGCGGTCTTCAGACGGTTGTGGTGCACGATCTCTCCTTCGGTGCACGGATCGCCGGGATCCGCTGACCGGTTCAACAACCCGGTACCCGTCAACCATCCGTCTCAACGCTGAGAACTCACTGAGATTGGGGTCGCAGGTCAGCGGGCGGCCAGATCCAGCACCAGCTGCGGGGCGAAGCCCAGCACCACGGCGGCCACCGTGGCCACCGCCAGCACCGCCGCCACCACACCCCCCAGCGGTACGGCCGGCGCCGCGGCACCCGATGTCGCCGTCGGCGCCCACAGCGCGGCCGTGACCCGCAGGTAGTACGCCAACCCGATCACCGCGTTCAACGCCACCACCAGCGCCAGCCAGGCCGCGCCGCCGTCCAGCAGCGACCGGACCACCGTCACCTTCGCGAACAGCCCGGCCAGGCCCGGCGGCAGCCCGGCCAGACCCACAAGCGCGAGACCGAGCGCCGCGCCCCGCCACGGGTGCCGGCGGGCCGCCCCGCGCAGGTCGTCAAGCGTGCCGCCGTCCGCACCCACCGGGCGCAGCGCGGTCACCCCGGCGAACGCGGCCAGCTCCAACACCACGAAGAAGACGGCGTACGCCACCGCGGCGGCGTACGCGGCGGACCGCGCCTCGCCCGTGCGGCCGGCGGCCAGCGCCAACGCACCCAGCGGGGCCAGGATGTAGCCGGCCTGCGCCACCGAGGACCAGGCGAGCAGCCGGACGGTACGCCGCTGGCGCAGCGCCACCAGGTTGCCGACGGTCATCGTGAGCACCGCCAGCAGGGCGAGCACCGGGCCGGTCTGGTCCGCCGGCAGCGCCCGCTGCACCACGGCCAGCAACGCGACGAGGCCACCCAGCTTCGACGCCGTCGACAGGTACGCGGCCACCGGCAGCGGAGCGCCGTCGTAGGTGGCCGGCGCCCAGGCGTGGAACGGCACGGCCGCCACCTTGAAGGCCAGCCCGAGCAGCAGCAGCGCCACGGCGGCGGTGGTCAGCGGCAGGTCGCGCAGCTCCGACCGCTCGGCCAGCAGAGCACCGAGCCGGTCCAGGTGCAGTGCACCGGTCACCGCGTACAGCAGCGCGGCGCCGAGCAGGGTGATCGTGGTGGCCACCACGCTCACGACGAAGAACGTCACCGCCGCCTCGGCGCTGGCCAGGCTGCCCCGGCGCAGGCCGACCAGCACGTACAGCGGCAGGGTCAGCGTCTCCAGGGCCACGATCAGGGTGATCAGGTCGCCGGCCGCGCCGAGCACCACACCGCCGGTCATCGAGCAGGCGAGCAGGAAGGCGTACTCCCCCACCGGCGACCGCCCGGCCCGCAGCGCCGGCACCGAAAGCCCGAGCACACCCAGGGTGAGCAGCGCCACCACCGCGGCGACCAGGGCCGCCCGCCCGCCGAAGACCCAGGAGCAGTCGGCGCCGACACAGAACGTCCGCCGCTCGCCGCCCGCACCGACCACGGCGGCGCCGACGGCGGTACCGAGCGCGCCGAGCGCGGCCACCGCGACCGTGACCCGAGGCCGCGCCAGGACCAGATCGATGATCAGCACGAGTACGGCGGTACCGGCCGCCAGGTACGCCGGCAGCAACGCCACGCTGTCCACGCTCTGCACGGCGCTCATTCGGGCCTGCCGTCGTTCGCGTCCACCCGCTGCGCCGCGCTCATCGGGAGACCACCCCGATCAAAGCGTCGACGGGCGCCTCGGCGACGCCGAGGACCAGCGCCGGGGCCAGGCCGATGGCCAGCGCGAGCAGCACCAGCGGCGCCCACGCGGTCAGCTCCGCGCCGGCCAGCCCGGAGCCGACCCGGCCCACCGCGGGGCTCGGCCGGCCGTGGGTGACCTGGCGCAACAACCGCAGGAAGTACGCGGCCGTGAGCGCGCCACCGACCGCCGCCAGCACCCCGAGGGTGATCCACAGCGGGCCGCCCACCTGGATCGCCGCGACCACCGCGAACGCCTCCCCCCAGAAGCCGGCCAGCCCGGGCAGGCCGAGCGACGCGATCGCCGCGAACGCCAGCAGACCCGCCAGCCGGGGCGCGGTCTCCCGCAGCCCGGACAGCTCGGCGAGCGCACCCGTGCCGGTACGGTCCTTCACGGCGCCCGCGAGGAAGAACAGCAGGCCGGTGATCACGCCGTGCGCGACGTTGCCGATCAGGGCCGCCTGGATGCCGGTGGCGGTCAGCGTGGCGACGCCCAGCAGGACGAAGCCCATGTGCCCCACGCTGGAATACGCGATGAGCCGCTTCACCTCAGCCTGGGCCAGGCAGACAAGCGAACCGACCAGAATCGCGGCGACCGCCAGCACGCCGAGCACCGGCGCGGCCCAGCGGGCGCCCTCGGGCGCCACCCCCACCGCCACCCGGATCAGCCCGTACGTGCCCATCTTGAGCAGTACGCCCGCCAGCACGACGCTGCCCACCGTCGGGGCCTGCGTGTGCGCGTCGGGCAGCCAGGAGTGCAGCGGCCAGAGTGGACTCTTCACCGCGAACGCGAGCGCGAGCAACGTGAACGCGGCCAGCTGGGTGCCCCGGGACAGCCCGCCCCCACCGGTCAACGCGACCACGTCGGCGGTGCCCGCCGCGGCGACCACGACGTACACGCCGACCAGCAGCAGCACCGACCCGAAGAGGGTGTAGAGCGCGAACTTGCGGGCCGCCCGCCGCCGGTCCGCGCCACCCCAGCCGGCGATGATCGCGTACATCGGCAGCAGGACGACCTCGAAGAAGAGGAAGAACAGCACCAGGTCCAGGGCGAGGAACGTGCCGAGGATGCCCACCTCGACCACCAGCAGCAGGGCCACCAACGCCCGGCCGCTGCCGCCGTCCGGCACCCACCACACCGTGTACGCGCAGCAGAGCAGGGTGAGCAGCGCGGTCAGCACCACCAGCGGCCAGGAGATGCCGTCGACGCCGAGGTGGAAGCGCAGATCCAGGCCGGGCACCCAGGGCAGGTCCACCTGGTGCCAGGGGCGCACCGCAGGCGTACCGGCCGACCAGGCGAACCACCCCCGCCCACCGAACACCAGCGGTACGGCGGCCAGCAGGGTCAGCGCCGCCGCGACCGTCCCGACGATCCGTGCGGCCCGGTCCCGTGGAGTCGCCGCCACCGCGACCGCGCCCACTGCCGGCACCACCAGCACGGCGACAAGCAGAACCTGCCCAAGCGTCATCGGATCGCCTCTGTTCGCGACTGCGGGGCTCGCAAACCCGGCTCACTCCTCGCGCTCACCGGATCGCTCCCAGCATGGCGGCGGCCAGGCCGATCAGCAGGGCGCCGGCCAGCACACCAGCGGCGGCCCGGGGCAGCGCCGCCCGGTGCAGCGCGGCGAGCCCGGCGCCCAGGCCGGAGGCAGCCCGGCCGCTGCCCTCGACGGCCCCGTCGACCACCACCTCGTCGCCGCTGCGCGCGAGGCGGGCCAGCGCCCGGACGGGGCGTACGACAAGGGCGTGCTGGACGTCGTCGAGCCGGAACGCGCGGGCGAAGACCGGCCGCAGCGGACCCAGCGCGGTCGCCGGGTCGGCGGCCCGGTCCCGCTGCCAGCGCACCCACACCAACCCCGCGCCGACCGCCAGCAGAGCCAGCGGCAGCAGCAGCGCCGGCCCGACGTGGACCAGGCCGTCCTCCGCACCGGCGACCGGCACGGTGGCGAACCGCAGCCGGTCGGCGAACGCGCCCACGAACCCGGCCAGGCCGAGCAGCGCGGCCGGCACGGCCAACAGCAGTACCGGCCACCGCAGCACCGCCGGAGGATCGTGCGGCGCGACCAGCGGCAGCCGGGGCTCGCCGAAGAAGGCCCGCAGCAGCAGCCGGCCCGCGTACCAGGCGGTGATCGCCACACCGAGCAACCCGGCCAGCCAGACCAGCCAACCCACCCACGACGGCGCCGGCCCGGTGCCCTCCAGCGCGGCCGACTCGGCGACCGTCAACACGCCGTCCTTGCTCCAGAAGCCGGCCAGCGGCGGCACACCGGCGAGGGCCCCGAGGCCGATCACGGTGCACCAGAACGTCACCGGCATGCTGCGGCGCAGACCACCCATCTCCGACATCAGCGTGGTGCCCACGGCGTGGATCACCGCGCCGGCGGCGAGGAACAGCAGCGCCTTGAACGCGGCGTGGGTGAGCAGGTGGAACAGCGCCGCCGACGGTGAGCCGACGGCCAGCGCGCCGGTCATGTAGCCGAGCTGGGACACGGTCGACCAGGCCAGCACCCGCTTGATGTCGTCCTGGGCGGTGGCGGCGAGCGCCCCGAGCAGCAGGGTGATCGCGCCGAGCACCCCGAGCACGGTCAACGTGACCGGAGCGGCCGTGAACAGCGGGTAGAGGCGGGTCACCGCGTACACCCCGGCGGCCACCATCGTCGCGGCGTGGATCAGCGCGGAGATCGGCGTCGGGCCGGCCATCGCGTCCGGCAGCCAGGTGTGCAGCGGGAACTGCGCGCTCTTGCCGGCCACCCCGGCCAGCAGCAACAGGCCGGCGGCGGTCAGCGTCACGCCGGAGTGGTCGTGCGCGAGCACGTCGGCGATCCGGAAGCTGCCCGTCGACACGCCGAGCAGCACGATGCCGAGCAGGAAGCCGACATCACCGACCCGGGTCACCAGGAACGCCTTCATCGCGGCGGCCGGTGCGCCCGCGAGCCGGCGGTCGTGGGCGATGAGCAGGTACGAGCAGAGGCCCATCACCTCCCAGCCGACCAGCAGCATGATCAGATCGCCGGAGACCACCACCAGCAGCATCGCACCGGTGAAGAGGCTGATCTGGGCGGCGTACGGCGGGTAGCGGTGGTCGACGTCGACGTCGTCGTGGGGGCCGCGCCGCAGATAGCCGATCGAGTAGACCTGCACGGCCAGGGCCACCGCGGTGACCGCGACGGCGACCAGCGCGGCGGCGCCGTCCAGGCGTACGCCGAGGGTCACCCTCAGCCCGCCGATGTCGACCCAGGTCGTCGACGTCTGGGTCGGACCGTCGACCGCCACCAGCAGGGCGACGGCCAACGCCAGCGCGCCGACCGCGCCGGCCACGCCGATCGTCACGGCGGCCGTCCGGGCCCGGTCACCCCCGGCCGCTCCGCCCGGGTGACGCGGGGCCGGCGGCAGCAGCAGACCGAGCAGGCCGGCGACCAGCGGTACGGCGGGCAGCGCCGCCCCGAGCAGCCCGGTCACCGACCCGCCTCCGCGTTCTGGCCGACGGCCCGCGCGGGCACCGGCAGCTCGGTCAACGCCACGTCATCAACCGCCACGGTGGCCCGCAGGCGATAGAGCTGAAGGACGATCGCCAGCCCCACCCCGATCTCCGCGGCGGCGAGCACGATGACGAACAGCGCGAAGACCTGACCGGAGTGCGGCAGCGCCGCGCGGACGGTGGTGTCCGCTGTGACGAGGACGAGGTTCACCGCGTTGAGCATCAACTCGACCGCCATCAGCACCAGCACGGCGTTGCGTCGGCGCAGCACGCCGTACACGCCGAGGCCGAACAGCAACGCGGCGGTGACGTACGGGATGACGGGCCTCACCGGCGCCCCCCGGAGGCCATGCTCCTCGCCGGCGCCTCGGCGTCGTCGCGCCGGCCGATGTCGGGCCGGGACAGCACCACCGCGCCCACCAGGGCGGACAGCAGCAGGACGGAGAGCACCTCGAACGGCAGCACCCAGGAGGTGAAGATCTGCTCGCCCAGCCGCTCGGCCGTGCCCGCGCCGGGCATCGTGACGGTGCTCCAGCGGTACGCGTCGACCAGCAGGACGCTCAGCCCCAGGCCGGCGCCGCCGCCGATCAGCGCGGCGGGCCAGCCGGGCCGGTCCAGATCGTCGGAGGCCCCGATCGGGGCCCGCGTCAGCATCACCGCGAACAACAGCAGCACCACCACCGCGCCCACATAGATCAGCACCTGCACCCAGGCGACCAGCTCGGCGCCGAGCACCAGATAGTCGCCGGCCAACGCGCCCAGGCAGACCACCAGGTAGAGCCCGGCCCGGACCAGGTGCTTCGTGGTCACCACCAGCACGCCGGCGCCCACCGCGACCGCGCCCAGGGCGAGCAGCAGCAGATCCGCGCCGGTCACCGGGCCGCCCTTCCGCCGGGTCGGGCCGCGCCTGGCCGCGTCACAACGCGGCCCGTCACGACGTGTCCCGTCAGGACCTGTGCCGTCACGACGCGGGCGGTCACGACGCGGGACCCGGGTCGGCGTCGGGACGTACCGCCGGTGGGACCGAACGCGCGGCCTTGCGGGCCGCCGCGGTCTCCTCCTTGGCCGGCTCGCCGTTCGGGTCGTGCGCCGGCGGCGGTGGAACCGTGGCCATCCACTGACCGAGGTGGTCCTTGTCGTGCAGCAGGTCCTTGATGTCGTACTCGGCGTACTCGAATTCCGGAGACCAGTAGAGCGCGTCGAACGGGCAGACCTCGATGCAGATGCCGCAGTACATGCAGAGCGAGAAGTCGATGTCGAACTTGTCCAGCACGTTGCGCTGGCGGGGGCGGGCGGCGCCGGGCACCGCCACCTCCTCCTTGTGGGAGTCGATGTAGATGCACCAGTCCGGGCACTCGCGGGCGCAGAGCATGCAGACGGTGCAGTTCTCCTCCGACAGCGCGATCACGCCGCGCGAGCGCGGCGGCAGCTCGGGGGCGACGTCCGGGTACTGCTGCGTGGTCGAGCGGCTGGTCATCGTCTTGAGGGTGACCGCCAGCCCCTTGACCAGGCCCGCGCCGGGCAGGCCGCGCTCGGTGGCGCCGCCCGCCGGGTCGCCGTGCTCGCTGGGGTCGGTCATGTGGACCATCCTGCCCTGTGGCCCCGGCGCGCGCGACCACCACCCACAGGTCGACGGCGGTATCGTGGTCGTGGGGAGAACGACGCACCTGGAAGGACCCGCCCATGACCGCCGCGCTGCAGAGCGACTACCCGCCCGAGAGCGAGTGGACGACTGACGATCTGGATGCGCTGCCCGAGGATGGCCGCCGCCGGGAACTGCTCGATGGAGTGCTGCTGATGTCCCCCTCCCCCACCCGCACCCACCAGACCATCGCCGGCAGACTGATGGCCGCGCTCGACGAGGACTGCCCCGACGGCTACGACGTGACCCAGGGCGTCGAGGTGCGGATCAACCGCACCCGCTCCTTCATCCCCGACGTGCTGATCACCACCGCTACCGCGGCGGCGCGCGAACCGTCGAAGTACGAGCCGCACGAGGTGGTCCTGGCCATCGAGATCGTCTCACCGAGCACCCGCTCAATCGACCGGGTGTTGAAGCCGGCGCTGTACGCCCAGGCCGGCATCCCGTTCTACTGGCGTATCGAGACGGAGGGTGGCGCGTTGGAGGTCGTCACCTACCGGATCGACGCCGTGAACGAGGTCTACACCGAGACCGGGCGGTGGACGAAGTTCGTCGACACCGGCGAGCCGTTCCCGATCAACCTGCCGATCAGCCGGATCACGCCCCGGGTCCGCTGACGACGGTCGGGGGGAGCATCTCGACGCCGAGCTGTTGGAGGAGCTGGAACAGCTCGTTGCAGCTCCACACCTCGACGATCCGGCCGGCCGTGTCGAAGCGCAGGAACGTCGCCCCGGAGTAGCTGACCACCCGGCCGGTCGGCGGCACCGGCCCGAACTGCCCGGCGTGGGTGCCGGCCGCCCGCCAGTGCACAGCCACCCGCTCACCGGCGGCGACCACGTCAACGATCTTGTAGCGCAGGTCCGGGAAGGCCGCTCGGCGCTCGCGGTGCCAGGCCAGCGTCGCCTCCGGCCCGGTGCCGCCCAGCCCGGGGCACTCCTCGGCGATCAACTCGTGGGCCGACTCCTCCCGGCGGGCGTTCCACACGTCGGCGATGAAGCGCCGGGCCGCCACCTCCACATCCGTCATGCCGGCAGGGTAGCCGGCCAGCTACCGGTGAGCGGGGGCCACAGGTGTTTGGCTCGCCCTTTGCTCTGCTTCAACGGACGCAACACTCTCGGCCATCGAATGTTGCCGTGAGTGAAGCAGAGCAAAGGGCGTGGGGGTGGTGGGGCCGTCCGCGGGCGAAGCTCGGCGTCTGGCCCGCAGGCCAGGTTCGCCGCGCCGCCCCGGCCCGCCGCGAATCGGCGAAGATGGGGTGGAGACGGCAACCGGACCGGGAGGTAGGAGCGACGTGGCGGAGACAGGCGGGAAGTACGTCGAGCCGGGTGGCGAGTTCACCCGGGACCAGCGGTACATCGCCACCCGGATCACCGCGGACGGGCGGGACGGCTACCCGGTCGAGCCGGGCCGGTACCGGCTGGTGGTCAGCCGAGCCTGCCCGTGGGCCAACCGCCTGATCATCGTGCGACGGCTGCTCGGCCTGGAGGACGCCATCTCGATGGCGGTGGCCGGCCCGACCCACGACGCTCGGAGCTGGACCTTCGACCTCGACCCGGGTGGGCGGGACCCGGTGCTCGGCATCGAGCGCCTCCAGGAGGCGTTCTTTGCGCGCTTCCCCGACTACGAGCGCGGCATCACCGTGCCGGCGATGGTGGACGTGCCGACCGGGCAGGTGGTGACCAACCACTACGCGCAGATGAGCCTGGACCTGTCCACCGAGTGGAGGGCGTACCACCGAGAGGGCGCCCCTCAGCTCTACCCCGAGCACCTGCGGGAGCAGATCGACGAGGTCAACAGTGTGGTGTTCCGCGACGTCAACAACGGCGTCTACCGGTGCGGCTTCGCGGGCAGCCAGGAGGCGTACGACAAGGCGTACCACCGCCTGTTCGACCGGCTGGACTGGTTGACCGAGCGGCTGACCGACCAGCGGTACCTGGTGGGCGACACCATCACCGAGGCCGACGTACGGCTGTTCACCACGCTGGTCCGCTTCGACCCGGTCTACCACGGCCACTTCAAGTGCAACCGGCAGAAGCTGAGCGAGATGCCGGTGCTGTGGGCGTACGCCCGGGACCTGTTCCAGACCCCCGGGTTCGGCGACACCATCGACTTCGACCACATCAAGCGGCATTACTACCAGGTGCACCGCGACATCAACCCGACCGGAATCGTGCCGCTCGGCCCCGACCTGTCCAACTGGGTCACCCCGCACGGCCGGGAAGCTCTGGGTGGCCGCCCCTTCGGCGACGGCACCCCACCCCCGCCCCCGGCCGAGCCCGTAGACCCGGCCCACACCCCGCTGCGCTGACCCACACCCCTCCCGGCGGGGGCGGGAGGGGGCGGGGTTAGAGGGCGACGCGGACCGCTGCGGTGAGGACCAACTGCGCCAGGGAGGCGGGCACGAGGACCAGCCAGCAGAGGCGTTGCAGCTGGTCCTCGCGCAGCCGGGGGTAGGACACCCGCAGCCAGATGACCACGAAGGCCACGGCGAAGACCTTGAGCAGGGTCCACAGCCAGCCCAGGTGCTCGTCGGCGAACGGGCCCTGCCAGCCACCGAGGAACAGCACCGTGGTCAGCGCGGCGATCACCACGATGCCGACGTACTCGGCGAGCAGGAAGAACGCGAACCGCAGCCCCGTGTACTCAGTCATGTAACCGAAGACCAGCTCCGAGTCGGCCACCGGCATGTCGAATGGCGGCCGGCGGATCTCGGCCAGCCCGGCGACGAAGAAGATGATCATCGCGGGCGCCTGCCAGAGCAGCCACCACGGCTGCCACGCCTCGACGATGCCGGACAGGCTGAGCGTGCCGGCCGCCATCGCCACCGAGGCGGCGGCCAGCACCAGCGGCAGCTCGTAGCCGAGCAACTGGGCGGCCCCGCGCAGCCCGCCGAGCAGGCTGTACTTGTTGGCCGACGCCCACGCCGACATGAGCACCGCCACCACCCCGACGCCGACCACGGCCAGCACGAAGAACAGGCCGATGTCCAACGGTTGCCCGACCAGGTCGTTCGGGCCGAGCGGAATGACCAGCAGCACCAGCAGGTACGGCACCAGGGCCACCGCGGGCGCCAGCCGGAACACCGCCCGGTCCGCCTCGCGCGGGGTGATGTCCTCCTTCTGCACGAACTTGACGCCGTCCGCCACGAGTTGCGCCCAACCGTGGAAGCCACCCGCGTACATCGGGCCGAGGCGGCCCTGCATGTGCGCCATCACCTTGTGCTCGGCCTGGCCGACGAGCAGCGGCAGGGTGAGGAACGCGACGAGCACGCCGCCCACCCGGAGCACCAGCTCCACCCAGAGCGGCATCAGGCCGTACCCCCGTCGTGGTCGGTCCGGTCGTCGCGGCCCGGCGGGTCCGCGACCGCCTCGCCGCCCGACGCGGCCGGGCCTGCGCCGGACACCGGCTGGTCGGCCGGGCCTGCGCCGGACACCGGCTGATCGGCCGGGCCTGCGCCGGGCGCGGGCTGGGCGGCCGGTGCCGGGTCGTCGGCGGGGCCGGCGGCCCGGGGAGTACGCGCCGGACGGGTCCCCGGCGCCGGCCGTGCGGGTCGCTCGCCAGCTGGTCGGGCCGGGGTGCCGCCGCGTGGACCCTCCCCCACGCCACCCGCGCCGGCCGGAGTCGGCGTCGTTCCCCACTCGCCCGGAGCGGGCACGCCCGGCGGGCGGATCGGTCGACGGCCACCGCCGGCCTCCGACTCGCCCGGCTCCTTCGCGCCCGGCCAGGGCTTCGCCACGCGGGAGGCGAGCACGAACTCCTTGCGCAGCGGGTGGCCCTCGAACTCCGGGGGCAGCAGCAGCGGCCGCAGCTCCCCGTGGCCGTCGAAGTCGATGCCGAACATCTCGTGGGTCTCCCGCTCGTGCCAGGCGGCACCCGGGTAGACGTCGACCACCGAGGCCACCGAGGGCGCGTCGCGGGGCACCCGGGTACGCAGCAGCACGCCGTGTCGCAACCGCGTCGACCAGAGGTGCGCCACCACGTCGAAGCCCTCGGCCAACTCGTCGACGGCGGAGAGCCAGTCGAAGAAGTCGCAGGCCAGCTCGCTGTCGTCGCGGGCCGCGCGGACGGCGGCCGACCAACTCGTCGGGGGTACGTCGACGGTGGCCCGGGCGAACCGCTGACCGCCGGAGACCGACGGGGTCGCCTCGACCGGCGCGAGCAGCGCGACCAGCCGAGCGCCGACCTCTTCCTCAGTCATGCCGCTGATCCTAGGGCGTCGGCCGGGTGCCGACCCGGCCCGCGGTCCACGACCGATCCCCGGTGATCTGCCCGCTTTACTGGGCAGCGGGCCAGTCGGCGGGGAAAGATGAGGGCGTGCGCGCTGTCACTGTGAAACCCGGGGTCGCCAACTCGCTGAGCCTCGCCGAGGATCAGCCGGAGCCGGCGCCCGAGGAAGGCGCGGTCCTGGTCGAGGCACTGGCCGTGGGAATCTGCGGCACCGACCACGAGATCATCGCCGGGGAGTACGGCGAGGCGCCGCCGGGCGCGGACCGCCTAATCATCGGGCACGAGTCGCTGGGCCGGGTGCTGGAGGACCCGAGCGGCGCCCTGCAACCCGGCGACCTGGTGGCCGGCATCGTCCGGCATCCCGACCCGGTGCCCTGTCCCAACTGCGCGGTCGGCGAGTGGGACATGTGCCGCAACGGTCAGTTCACCGAGCACGGCATCAAGGCGCTACCCGGGTTCGCCCGGGACCGCTGGCGGATCGAGCCCCAGTTCGCGGTCAAGCTGGATCCGGCGCTGGCCCAGGTCGGCGTGCTGTTGGAGCCGACCAGCGTGGTGGCCAAGGCGTGGGACCACATCGAGCGGATCGGCCACCGGGCCGAGTGGCAGCCGCACACGGTCCTGGTGACCGGCGCCGGGCCGATCGGGCTGCTGGCCGCGCTGCTCGGCACCCAGCGCGGGCTCACCGTCCACGTGTTGGACCGGGCCACCGACGGCCCCAAGCCGGAACTGGTCGCCGGGCTCGGCGCCACCTACCACGCGGTGCCGGTCAACGACCTGCCCTTCGAGCCGGACGTGGTGATCGAGTGCACCGGCGCACCCACGGTCGTCCTCGACGTCATGTGCAAGGCGGCGCCGACCGGCATCGTCTGCCTGGCCGGGGTGTCCAGCGGCGGCCGGAGCATCGACTTCGACGCCGGGGCGCTCAACCGGGCGCTGGTGCTGGAGAACAACGTGGTGTTCGGCTCGGTGAACGCCAACCGGCGACACTGGACCATGGCCGCGCAGGCACTCACCCGCGCCGACCAGGTCTGGCTCTCCTCGCTGATCACCAGACGGGTCCCGGTGAACAGGTACGCCGACGCGTACACCTCCGGGCCGGACGACATCAAGGTGGTGCTGGAGTTCGCCTCCTGACCGGCGGCCCGGTGACGTCAGATGCCGGGTAGCCGGCCGTTGCGGAACAGGTCCACGAAGAGCTGGTGATCCTGGCGGGCACGCACCCCGTACGCGTGCGCGAAGTCCACCAGGTGGGTGACGAAGCCCGACTCGTCGGTGTCCACGGCGGCGACGATCGCCTCCTCGGTGGAGTAGTCCACCAGGTCGTGACTGGACTCGTCGTCGGCGACCGAGTGCATCCGGGCCACCGCCCGGCCAAGGTCGGCAAGCACCCCGGTCAGCTCGTCCGGCTCGTTGACGTCGGACCAGTCCAGGTCGGCCGCGTACGGGGAGACCTCGGCGACGAGTTGACCGGCGCCGTCCAGCTCGGTGAAGCCCAGCCACGGGTCGGCGTGCGCCTGCAACGCCCGCTGCGACTCGGCGGTCCGGTGACCCTGGTGCTGGAAGTAGCCGCGTACCGAGTCGTCGGTCGAGTAGCGGGCCACCGCCGGGACCTGCGCCTGCTTCATGTAGATCACGACGTCGTTCTCCAGCGCCTGCGTGTGCCCCTCCAGCAGCAGGTTGTACGACGGCAGGCCGGCCGAACCGATGCCGACTCCCTTGCGCAGCACCACGTCCTTGATCCGCGTCGCCACCGGGCGCAGCCGGGCCGAGGCGGTCGGCAGAGTCCCCAGGTACTCCTCGAAGGCGGCGAGAACCCGGTCCCGGGTCTTCCCGTCGACCTCGAAGACCCCGTCTCCGATGGAGAACCGCCGCTCGTAGTTGTCGACGGTGGTCTGCTCGGCGAGCAGGTCGACCCGCGTGTTGAGGCGGGCCTGCTGGAGCACCCGACGCAGCACCCCGTCGGCGTTCTCCAGGGTGATCGAGCCGATGGCGTCGTCCCCGCCGGCGGCGATCGCCCGCAGCTCGGTCAGGTAGGAGCGGGCGAAGCCGGCCACCAGCTCACCGATCACCGTGTCGGAGAGGGCCTTGCTGTAGCCGAGCAGCGCCACGCTGGCCGCGAGCCGGCGCAGGTCCCAGGTGAACGGCCCGACGTACGCCTCGTCGAAGTCGTTGACGTTGAACACCAACTGCCCGGAGGCGTTCATGTAGGTGCCGAAGTTCTCCGCGTGCAGGTCGCCGTGGATCCACACCCGGCCGGTCCGCTCGTCGAGGAAACGGTCGTCGGCGAAGTCGCCACGCTGGTCGGCGTAGAACAGCGCGGCGCTGCCCCGGTAGAAGGCAAACGGCGACGCGGCCATCTTGCGGAACTTGCGGCGGAAGGCCGCCGGGTCGATTGCCATCGACGCGCCGAACTCCTCGGTGAGCACGTCGATGATGTGGGCGGACCGCTGGTCCACGGAATTGCTCATGAGCGCAGGTTAACCGGGCCCGACCAGCCCCCACGTCGAGCAATCGAGCGGTCCCCTCCGCACGGCGGGCCGTTCGTCAGTGTGCGGCGGGTGGGCGGACCGGCGGGGCGGTGAGGGAGTCGACGGAGCGCGGGGCGGCGGCCTCGCGGGGCGGGGCGTCCAGCGGCGCGGCGAGCAGATCCCGCTGCGGCACTCCGCCGATGCCGGACTGCTCGGCGGCGATCTTCTCCTGTAGGCGCAGGATGCCGTGCAGCAGCGCCTCCGGGCGCGGCGGGCAGCCGGGCACGTAGACGTCGACGGGGATGAGCTGGTCGACGCCCTTGGTCACCGAGTACGAGTCCCAGTAGGGGCCGCCGCAGTTGGAGCACGCGCCGAACGAGATGACGTACTTCGGCTCGGGCATCTGGTCGTAGAGCCGCTTGATGGCCGGGGCCATCTTGTCGGTCACGGTGCCGGAGACCACCATGAGATCGGCCTGCCGGGGGCCGTGGGCGAACGGAATCACACCCAGCCGGATGAAGTCGTGCCGACCCATGCTGGTGGCGATGAACTCGATCGCGCAGCAGGCCAGGCCGAAGTTGAACACCCAGAGCGAGTAGCGGCGCCCCCAGTTCAGCACGAACCGGATCGGCTCACCGAGCACTGCCGGTAGCTGCACGGACGTCCCCTCTCCTCATCCCACAGTGAATCACAGCCGCTTGTCACGGACCGGACAGGCAACCCCACCGGTTCGACCGCAACCGGCGGGCGCGGCCGAGTGTGTGACCGGTGCTGGCGAACACGCCGCCTGCGCCCACCACGGGGAGGACGAGTGCTTGTGACGAGAGAAGTACGGGTGGGCGGACCGCCCCCCGACCCGCCGGGAAGCCCCATCCCCGCGACTGCCGAACTGGCCTTCGACGACTTCTACCACGCCCACTTCCGATCGCTGGTGGTGCAGCTCACGGCGTACACCGGTGATCGTGGGCAGGCGCAGGACCTGGTTCAGGAGGCCTTCTGCCGGGCGTACACCCACTGGGGCCGGCTCGCCCGGTACGACGATCCGCTGGCCTGGGTGCGCCGGGTCGCCTGGAACCTCGGCCACAACCGCTGGCGACGGTTGCGGACCGCGCAGGCCTGGCTGCTGCGGCAACGCGAGACACACGTCGCCGAGCCGAGCCCGGACCGGGTCGCCCTCGACACCGCGCTGGCCAAGCTGCCGCCGAAGCAGCGACGGGCTGTCGTGCTGCACTACCTCGCCGACCTGACGGTCGCCGAGATCGCCGCCCAGGAACGGGTCGCCGAGGGGACCGTCAAGTCCTGGCTGCACCGGGGACGGGCGGCCCTCGCGACGCACCTGCGCGACACCAACGAGGAGGTGCGAGATGTCTGAGCAGGAGATCCTCGGCCTCGCCGACGAGTTCACCCACTACCGCCGTACCGTGCTGGCGGAGGTCGAGGTGCCCGGGCCCGCCGCCGTGCGGCGGACGGCAACCGGGCGCGGCCGTCGCCGGCTGGCCACCACCACCGCGACGGTGCTCGCGCTGTTCGGCGGGGCCGCCGTCGGGTACGCGGCGATGATCGGCCCGGATCGCGAGCCGGGCCCGGTCGACCCCACCCCGACCATCTCCGCGTCGCCCACGCCGAGCGGCACGGCGAGCCCGACCCCCGGCCCGTCCGTCACGAGCGGCAGCCCGACCTCCACCGCCCCGAGCGGGAAGATCAGCCGGGCCCAACTGCTCGGCGCGGCGGTGACCCTGCCCGCGTGGCGAGCCGGGCGGGGATGCCCCACGTCGGGCGTCCGGCTCAGCGGTGACGACCGTGAGGGCGTCAACTGGCTGCTGGCGCTCGACCAGGGGGACGTCGACGGGGACGGCACGGTGGAGGCGGTGGCGCTGGTGCAGTGCGTGCTCGGCTCCGGCGGACCCATGCAGGTGGTCGCCTTCGACCGCGACCAGCAGGGCAAGATCGTCACACTGGGCCGGGTGGTCACGACGAGCATCGACAAGCCGCAGTGGTTGTTCGCCCTCGACGTGGTGGACGACGGCACCGTGCGGGTGCAGGTCGGCGACATCGCGCCCGGTGGTGGCTGGCCCGGTGAGTGGTCACAGCGACAGTGGCGGGGCTACCGCTTCAAGGGCGGGTCCTTCGCGCAGGTCTCCGGGCCGACGAGCTTCGGGCCGAACCCGCACGACGTCAACCTCGTGGTCAGCGCCACGAACCTCGTGCTGGCCGACGCGCCGGACGGCTCCCGGACCGGCACGATCACCGTACGCATCCGCAACGGGGGCGGCGGACCCGCCGCCTACGTGGCCCTGCGGCTCGGCCTACCGGCGGCGGTCCGCCCTGACGGGGACGGCTGGGCGGCCTGCCGCAACGACCCGGAGAAGACCCGGGATCCGCTGACCTGCGACCTGAACCAGCTCGGGGCCGGCAAGGAGGTCCGGCTCACGCTGGGCTTCCGGGTCGCCGCCGGCACCACGGTCGGCACGGGGAAGGCCGACGTGGACGGCCGCCCGATGGACGCGAGCTTCGACTTCGTGCAGGAGGTCTACGACCCGGACAACACGGTGGTGATCACCTACCGTTGAGCCGACCCGACCGGGACGGGACACGGCCGCGCTCACCGAGCGCGGCCGTGTCGGCGTGCCAACCGTCGCGTCCCTCGTGCCGACTGTCAGATTCGCGGCCGTTCGGGCCGCAACCTCGTACGCCGCACTGAAGTGTTACCGGCGCCAGGGCACCGGCCCCGGCGCCAACGGGGAGGGGCAGTGACAGCAACGATGGGAGCCCGCGCCAACGAACCACCGGCGGCGTTGACGGCCGCAGGGCTGAACGCGGCGGCGATCACCTTCGACGACTTCTACCACGCGCACTTCCGGAGCGTGACCGCCCAACTGTGCGCGTACACGGGGGATCTGGGCCACGCTCAGGATCTGGCCCAGGAGGCGTTCTGCCGGGCGCTGGCGCGCTGGGACCGCCTGGTCCGGTACGACGATCCGGTGGCCTGGGTTCGCCGGGTCGCCTGGAACCTGGCCCGCAGCCGCTGGCGTCGGCTGCGCACGGCCCGCAACCACCTTCTGCGCCAGCGGCGCACCGAGGCCGAGGTGGACGGCCCGACACCGGACCGGGTGGCCATCGACGCGGCGCTCGCGCAACTGCCCGCCAACCACCGGCGGGCCGTCATCCTGCACTACCTGGCCGACCTGTCGGTCAATCAGATCGCTCTTCAGGAAGGGGTGGCCGAGGGCACCGTCAAGTCCTGGCTGCACCGCGGCCGGGCCGCCCTTGCCGGACTGCTGGACGAGAACACCGAGGGGGTGTCCGATGTCTGATCTCGAACCGCGGCTGCGCGAGCGGTTCACCGCGTACCGCACCGATGTCACCACCCGGGTCGTCGGTCCCGGTCCCGACCAGGCCCGACGCACCCTGCGTCGGCGCCGGCAGACGAGGGTGGTGGCCGTCGCCGCGGCGGCGGTCGTCCTAGTGCTGGCACCGGTCGTCGCCAACGCCGCGCTGAAAGGCGACCGCACGCCGCCGGTCCCGGCCGAGTCCGTCGACCCGACGTCCCCGCCGACGACGGCACCGCCGCCGCCCACACCGTCGGTCAGCCAGTCGCCGAATTCCACACCCACGGCCGACCCCGACGCCCCGGACGGCCGGATCAGCCGGACGCAGCTGCTCGCTGCCCGCCTGGACCTGCCGGCCTGGCCGCCGATCGTGCCGTCGACCTGCACCACGTCGAAGGTGCGGCTGGTGACAAGCTCCATCAACAACTACATTCCGCTGCTCACCGACCTGAAGGTGAGCCACGCCGACCTGGACGGGGACGGCGCCGAGGAGACTGTCGCCGCCATCTCCTGCCGGTACGGCGAGGCGTCGGCGAAGCAGGTAGTCGCCTTCGACCGGGACGACAGTGGGCGGATCGTGACGCTCGGCAGAGTCGTGCGGACCACCGACGGTGTCGAGGACATTCGCGGCCTGGAGGTCACCGCGGCCGGTGCGGTCCAGGTGCGGGTGGCCGACCTGCAACCCTGCTGCGACACCCCGTCCTACTGGCCGCAGGAACAGCTGCGCACCTACCGGTTCACGGGGGGCCGGTTCACCCAGACCGACGGTCCCACGAAGTTCGGCAAGGATCCGCGGCTCACCGACCTGCGGCTGAGCATGACCCACACGCTTGTCGACGCCCCGGGTGGCCGCAAGCTGACCACCGTCTTCACCGTGAGGAACGCGGGACCGGTCGATGCGGCACAGGTCGAGCTGCGCGGCTTCAACCTGGGTGAGCCGACGGGTGGCGACTGGTCCCGGTGCGACCCGAAGGTGGCGGCAGCAGACGACAACGACTCGTGCCTGCTGCCGGGGGTGCCGGCCGGTGAGTCGCGGCGCTACACCTTCGTGCACCTGATGCCCGACCGTTCGGGCGCCGACGCGATGACACGGGCCTTCCATGTCACGCACTTCGACGCTCAGGACCGACGGTGGCGCGATCTCAACGACAAGGACAACCGTGTGGAACTGCCCGGCGTGCTCTGAGCGGGACGTCCGCTGCCCCACCCCGATCGGGGTGGGGCACCGGCGTTCAGTCGTCCGAACCCCAGGTGGGGCGTTGCAGCAGACCGACGAACTCGACCAGCAGGCGTTCGCGCAGCGCCGGCGGGGCGGCGTCGAGCAGCGTGTTCACCAGCGCCATCCGGTCCGGCAGAGGCCCCGCCGCACCTGTGTCGGCCCCGCCACCCAGGCCGAGCCCGGCGGCCAGGCCGACCACCACCTCCGGGGTCAGCGCCTCGGGGGTGAGGGCGCCAACCAGGGACGCCAACTCGGCGGGCAGCCGCACCGGGCCGGCCGCGTGGGCCGCCGCCACCGCGGCGGCGAGATCCGGGCCGAACTCCGCCACCCGGGGCGCGACCGAGGCGGTCACCGTGAGGTGCACGCTGGCCGGCAGACCGGCGTACGACAGCTGGGGCTGGGTGTGCCAGCCACGCGCGGTCAGCTCGTCCACCAGGACGAACAGGTCGGGTCCATCCTCGGTGGCGGTGAAGCAGACCACTGTCGACTCCGGCTCGGCCAGCAGCCGCAGCCCGTCGACGGCGCGGACCGCGTCGGCCAGGCCGGCGACCGCGTCCCGGGTCACGGCGGCCAGTCGCAGGTAGCCGGCGTCGCCGAGGTGCCGCAGGGTGGCGTACGCGGCGGCGATCGGCCCGCCCGAGCGGGTGGACGCGATCACCGGATTGATCATGGTGTAGCCCGGCCAGTCCGCGTACGCGAAGTACTGCGGGGCGCGTCCCGCGGCGTCGCGGTGCAGCAGCACCGACACGCCCTTCGGCGCGTACGCGTACTTGTGCAGGTCGACCGAGACGGAGGTGACCCCGGGCACCGTGAAGTCGAACGCCGGCACCGGCTCGCCGAGACGACGCAGGTACGGCAGGGTCCAGCCGCCGAAGCAGGCGTCGACGTGACAGCGCACCCCGGCGTCGGCGGCCACGGCGGCGATCTCGGCCACCGGGTCCACCACCCCGTGCGCGTACGAGGGCGCGGAGCAGGCGACAAGCACCGTCTCCGGGCGGATCGCGGCGGCCATCGCGGCCGGGTCGGGGCGCAGAGTGTCCACCGAGACCGGCACCACGTCCAGCGCCACCCGCAGGTAGTGCGCCGCCTTGGCGAACGCGGCGTGGGCGCTCGCCGGCACCACGATCCGGGGTGCGGTGATCTCCGGGTGGGCGTCCCGGGCCGCCTTGACGGCGAGGATCAGCGATTCGGTGCCGCCGCTGGTGACGCTGCCGACCACGTCGGGTGCGGTCGTGCCCGGCCCGCCGCCGAGCACCCGGCCGGCAGCGCCGACGAGCGCGTTCTCCATGGCCAGCAGGGACGGGAACGCGGTCGGGTCGAGCCCGTTGACGTGCGCGCTCTCCCGGTACGCGGCGGCGGCGAGGTCGTCGAGCCCTGGCACCGCCGGGTCGTACACGTACGCGAACAGCCGCCCGCCGTGGGTCGGCCGGTCGCCCGCGCGCAGCCGTCGAACCTCCGCCAGCGCGACGTCCGCGGCCACCCCGTCGCGGGACAGCGCCCCCGCCCCGACCGTGTTCTCGTCGATCATGGAATCGTCGTGCCCTTCTCGATGCGGCCCACCGCCGTGGTGTGCTGGCCCCGCGTGGAGGCCAGGACGGCGGAGGTCAGGGTGTAGCGGCGCAGGAGCAGGACCGGCGGGCCCAGCAACAGGGCCGGGATGATCGTGAAGCCGAGGAGAACGCCCAGTCGCGCCGTGTCGGACTGGGCGGCAGCCGTGCCGGTGTCGGAGGAGACGTAGCCGGAGAGCTGGAGCACCAGCCCGTACACGCCCGGGCCGAGGGCCAGGCCGAGGGTCTCCCCGGCGGTCCACAGGCCGGTGAAGACGCCCGCCTGCCGGCGGCCGGTCCGCGCCGTGTCGTACGCGATGCAGTCCGGGAGCATGGCCAGCGCGAACACCTGCTGCCCGGCGTACCCGACGCCGATGACCGCGACCACCAGGTAGACGACGACCAGGGGCAGCAGCGGGGCGGCGACCAGGGCGAGCGCCCCGGCGGCGAGGATCAGCCCGGCGGCGACCAGCGCGGACCGCTTGCCCAACCGGGCGCCGACGCGGGACCAGAGCGGCATCACCAGCAGCGCCGGCCCGACGAAGCAGGCGAAGAGGAGGGTCGGCCCACTCTGCTCGTCGCGCAGGATCTGCCCGGCGAAGTAGTTGACCCCGGCGAGGATGGTCGCCACGCCGGCGGACTGCACCACGAAGCAGACCAGCAGCGCCCGGAACGGCCGGTTGGCGGCCGCCACGGCGAGCTGGGCGCGCAGTGTCGGCTCGCTGGCGCCTACCACGCCACCGGGCGCGGACCGGGTGCCGAGGAACGCGCCGAGGGCGCCGATGACGATGAGCGCCGCCACGAACAGGCCCATCCAGCGGTGCCCGGGCACGCCGTCGCCGCCGGCCCTCACGACCAGCGGGGCCACCGCGCCGGAGACCAGGATGGTCAGCGCCAGCACGGCGATCCGCCAGGTCATCAGCCGGGTGCGCTCGGCGTAGTCGTCGGTCATCTCGGCGGGCATCGCCACGTACGGCACCTGGAAGAAGGCGAACGCGGTCGCCGTGGCGAGGAAGGCGAGCGCCACGTACGCCGCGGCGGCCGGCCCGTTGCCGAACGGCGCGGCGAAGATGGCCGCGAAGAGCACGGCGAGCGCGAGACCGGCGACGAGCAGGTACGGCCGGCGTGCGCCCCAGCGCGACCGGGTGCGGTCGGAAATCCGCCCGGCGACCGGGTTGACCAGCACGTCCCATGCCTTGGGCAGCAGGACCAGCAGGGCGGCGAGCCCGGCGGCCACGCCGAGCGTGTCGGTCAGGTACGGCAGCAGCAGCAGACCGGGCACCGTGCCGAACGCGCCGGTGGCCAGCGAGCCGAGCGCGTACCCGGCGTGCACCGGGCGGGGCAGCCGACCGGCGGCGGGCAGGCTGGCCGCATCCGGGCCGGCGGCGGGCAGGCTGGCAGCGCCCGGCGGCTGGTTCATGGGGCCGAATGTTACTCACGTTATGCGGCAGGTCACATCCCCTCATCCGGCGACCAACCGGCCACCGAAATGTCCACGCCCTCGCCGCGCAACGGGACCCCCTCGGCCCGCAGCCGGGCCCGCGCCTCCCGCTCGTGACCCGGTGGCAGCCGGCCACCAGCGGTCACCACCCGGTGCCAGGGCACCGAGCCGCCGTGCCGGGCCATGATGGAACCCACCAGGCGCGCGGAGGAACGGCCCGAGCGCTCGGCCAGGGCGTCGGCGACCCCGCCGTACGACATCACCCGACCCTGCGGGATCCGCTCCACCAGGTCCAGCACCGCCTCGACGTACTCGTCAGGAGTCACAATCGGCCACCATATGGGAACGCCGCCGGGCGACGCGGGCGTGACCACGCAGAATGGGCGGGTGCGCGACGCAGTCACGGCCGCCCGACGGGTCGTCGTCAAGATCGGATCCTCCTCGTTGACCACCGCCACCGGCGGCCTGGCCGACGAGCGGGTCGACGCGCTGGTCGACACCCTGGGCCGACTCGCCGCCGAGGGACGCGAGGTCGTGCTGGTCTCGTCGGGCGCGATCGCCGCCGGCCTCGCCCCGCTCGGGCTGATCCGACGTCCGCGCGACCTGGCCACCCAGCAGGCCGCCGCCAGCGTCGGCCAGGGCCTGCTGATCGGCCGGTACGCGGCCAGCTTCGCCCGGCACGGCCGCACCGTCGGGCAGGTGCTGCTCACCGTCGACGACGTGACCCGGCGGGCGCACTACCGCAACGCGTACCGCACGCTGCGCAAACTGCTCGACCTGCACGCGGTCCCGATCGTCAACGAGAACGACACGGTGGCCACCGAGGAGATCCGGTTCGGCGACAACGACCGCCTGGCCGCCCTGGTGGCCGCGCTGGTGCACGCCGACCTGCTGGTGCTCCTCTCCGACGTGGACGCACTCTGGACGGGCGACCCGGCCCGCCCGCAGTCGACCCGGATCCCGGAGGTCCGCAGCGACGAGGACCTCGCCGGGATCACCATCGGCGGCGCCGGCCGGTCCGGGGTCGGCACCGGCGGCATGGTGACCAAGGTCGAGGCGGCCCGGATCGCCACCGGCTTCGGCATCCCCGTGGTGCTCACCTCCGCCGACCTAGCCACGTCGGCGCTGGCCGGCGAGCCCGTCGGCACGCTGTTCCATCCGCAGCGGCAGCGCCCGACGGCCCGGCTGTTCTGGCTGGCCCACGCCACCTCGCCCCGAGGGCGGCTGCACCTGGACCCGGGCGCGGTGGCCGCCGTCGTCGGGCGGCGCAAGTCGCTGCTGCCCGCCGGCATCACCGCCGTGGACGGCACGTTCACCGCCGGCGACCCGGTGGACCTGGTCGACACCGCCGGCGCCCCGGTCGCCCGTGGCCTGGTCAACTACGACGCGGTGGAACTGCCCGGGCTGCTCGGTCGCTCCACCTCCGAACTCGCCGCGGCGCTCGGCCCGGCGTACGAACGGGAGGTCGTCCACCGCGACGACCTGGTGCTGCTCTAAGGAGTCGACAGTGAGTGAGCGTCAGCGAGCGAATCATCGGATCAGCGCGTCGGTGCCTCAGGACGGCACGGAGCGAAGCGGAGTGCCGGCATGAGCGTCGTCGAGCAGGCGCGACGGGCGCGGGACGCCGCCGCCGACCTGGCCGTGGCCACCCGTACGGTCAAGGACGCCGCGCTGGTGGCGATGGCCGACGCGCTGGTGGCGCGTACCCCGGAGATCCTGACCGCGAACGAGACGGACCTGGCGGCCGGCCGGGAGGCCGGGCTGAGCGCGGCCGTGCTGGACCGGCTCGCCCTCGACGCGGGCCGGGTGACCGGCATCGCCGACGCGCTGCGCCAGATGGCCGCGCTGCCCGACCCGGTCGGCGAGGTGGTCCGCGGCTCGACGCTGCCCAACGGCCTGGAGCTGCGCCAGATCCGGGTGCCGTTCGGGGTGGTCGGCATCATCTACGAGGCACGCCCGAACGTGACCGTGGACGCCGCCGGGATCTGCCTCAAGTCCGGCAACGCGGCGCTGCTGCGCGGGTCGTCCTCGGCCGCGCACTCCAACGCCGCGCTGGTCGCGGTGCTGCGCGACGCGATCGCCGACGCCGGCCTGCCGGCCGACGCGGTGCAGCTGCTCGACGCCAGCTCCCGCGACTCGGTCAAGGAGCTGATGCGCGCCCGAGGGCTGGTCGACGTGCTCATCCCGCGTGGCGGCGCGTCGCTGATCCGCACCGTGGTCGAGGAGTCGACGGTGCCGGTGATCGAGACCGGAGTGGGCAACTGCCACGTCTACGTCGACGCCGCCGCGGACGTGGCGAAGGCCGTCGCGGTCACGCTGAACGCCAAGACGCAGCGCCTGTCCACCTGCAACACCGCCGAATCGCTGCTGGTGCACACGGACGTCGCCGACGCGTTCCTGCCGCCGATGCTGGCCGCGTTCGCCGAGGCCGGCGTGACCGTGCACGGCTCCCCCGAGGTGACCGCGTATTCCGCCGCCGTGGTCCCGGCGACCGAGGAGGACTTCGCCACCGAGTACCTGTCGGCCGACATCTCGGTCGCGGTGGTCGACTCGCTGGACGCGGCGGTCGCGCACATCCGCCGCTTCGGCACCGGGCACACCGAGGCGATCCTCACCGACTCGGCGAGCGCGGCCCGCGACTTCGTCGCCCGTGTCGACGCGGCGGCGGTCATGGTGAACGCCTCGACCCGCTTCACCGACGGGGGCGAGTTCGGCTTCGGGGCGGAGATCGGCATCTCGACGCAGAAGCTGCACGCCCGGGGCCCGATGGGCCTGCCCGAGCTGACCAGCACCAAGTACGTCGTCACCGGGGACGGGCACCTGCGCTAGGGCCGATGTCAGCCCGGCTGCACGGCGGCTCCGGCCGCCGCCGGTCGGGCGGCCCGGATCGCGGACAGCGTGGCGTGCACGTCGAACTGGTGACCGTCGTCGCTCTCCCAACCCCCGTCGCTGCGCTGGGTCTCGGCGAGCCGCCGCAGGGCCCGCACCATGATCCAGTCGTGCAGGTCGATGCCGACCCGGCGCAGCGTGGCCCCCAGCCAGGCCACGTCGCCCGGCGACATCGTGGGCATCCGTTCGGCGAGCACCACCTGGATCCGCGCCGACTCCTGGAACATCTCCTGACGGTGCAGCACGGCGGCGCTCAGCCAGCCCGCCGCGAGAAACGACGGCCAACTGCCGTCCGGGCGCAACCGCGCGACGATCGACTGGGCCGCCGCCTGCACCACACCGGCGTACGCCCCGCCGACCCGGTGATCGAGCGGACCCGAGGCGCGGGCGTCCAGGCCGGCGACGGTCAGCCAGAAGCCGGCGTTGGCGGTGAGGAAGAGTTTGGCCTCCGGATCGCCGGGGCGGGCCCACTCCGGGGCCGAGCCGGTCAGCGAGAGGTCCTCGTCCCAGCCGCCGTCGGCCTGCTGCCGGGACGCCAACCAGTCCAGTGCCCGGCGGGCGGCGGGACGGCCCAGCGCGCCCAGGTCGTCCAGCTCGGCGAGGCGGAAGCAGGTGGCGTCGACCGAGGCGACCTCGCCACCCCAGCTCGCCGGCCAGCCGCCGTCCGGCGACTGGCCGATCTCGGCCGTCTCCAACAGCTCCGGCGGCACCGGCGTGCCGTTGCGCAGCCAGGAGAGGCGGGCGCGTTCCACCGCGTCCCCATGCGCCACGACGAACCCGATCGCGGCTTCCAAGTCGACCACGGCGGTGACGCTACCTGCGCAGACACGATCCCGCCTCGGGGAATCGGCCAGCTGGAAATGGCTGCGTCGCTCCGGCCGGAGCGCCGTACGGAGGCACTTGCGTCGATTTACCGCCGTCGGCCGCGGTGTGTAGAACCACGCCGGGGCGGCGCCGCGTGGCGTCGCCCCGGCGGCCGGTCAGTACGCGGGCAGTGCCGGGTCGATCTGCTTGATCCAGGAGAGCACGCCGCCCTGCACGTGCACGGCGTCGCGGAACCCGGCCGCCTTGAGCGCGGCGAGCGCCTCCGCCGAGCGGACGCCGGACTTGCAGTGCAGCACGATCTGCTTGTCCTGCGGGAGCTTCGCCAGCGCCTCGCCGGAGATGATGTCGCCCTTGGGGATGAGGGTGGAGCCGGGGATCCGCACGATCTCGTACTCGGCCGGCTCCCGCACGTCGACGAGGAAGATGTCCTTGCCGGCGTCCTGCCACTCCTTCAGCTCCAGGGCGGTGATGGTCGAGTCGAGCGTCGCCTCCTGGGCCTCCTCGGAGACCGCGCCGCAGAAGTCCTCGTAGTCTTCCAGCAGGTCGGTGACGGTCGGGTTCTCGCCGCAGAGCACGCAGTTCGGGTCCTTCCGAACCTTGATCTTGCGATACTCCATCTCCAGGGCGTCGTAGACCATCAGGCGGCCGACCAGCGGCTCACCGATGCCGGTGAGCAGCTTGATGGCCTCGTTCACCTGGATCGAGCCGATCGACGCGCAGAGCACGCCGAGCACGCCTCCCTCGGCGCAGGACGGGACCATGCCGGGCGGCGGCGGCTCCGGGTAGAGGCACCGGTAGCAGGGGCCGTGCTCAGCCCAGAACACCGACGCCTGGCCGTCGAAGCGGTAGATCGAGCCCCAGACGTACGGCTTGCCGAGCAGCACCGCCGCGTCGTTGACCATGTACCGGGTGGCGAAGTTGTCGGTGCCGTCGACGATCAGGTCGTACTGGGCGAAGATCTCGCGGACGTTCTCGCGGTCCAACGCGGTGTTGTGGATCTCCACGTTGACCAGCGGGTTGATCTCGCGGATCGACGCGGCGGCGGACTCGGCCTTGGAACGGCCGACGTCGGACACGCCGTGGATGACCTGGCGCTGGAGGTTCGACTCGTCGACGGTGTCGAAGTCGATGATGCCGAGGGTGCCGACCCCCGCCGCGGCGAGGTAGAGCAGGGCGGGCGACCCGAGGCCACCGGCGCCGACACAGAGCACCCGGGCGTTCTTCAGCCGCTTCTGCCCGGCCACCCCGACGTCCGGGATGATCAGGTGGCGCGAGTAGCGGCGGATTTCGTCAACGGTCAGCTCGGCGGCGGGCTCGACGAGCGGGGGCAACGACACGGTGAACTCCCCGGGATCGGCGGTGTGACCGCGCCATTGTTGCTCGCCCGGGCCACTCTCGGCCATGAGGGAGGACACGTGGCCCGCGATGCGGGAGGGGAATAACCGGCGGCCGGTCGCTCAGGGGACGATGTCGCCGCCGTAGCGACGGCCGTCGAGGTACGGCCAGGCGTTGGCCAGGCAGCCCTGCAACCCGTACGTCTGCTGCTGCATCACCGGTGCGGGCTCCCCCGGGCCGGGGCATGCCTCGTGCTGCTCGCCGAACTCGTGGCCGACCTCGTGGTTGATGACGTAGGTGCGGTACGTCTCCAGCGGGGCCCCGTAGTCGGGCACCGCCTCCTGCCAGCGGGCCAGGTTGATGATGACCTGGCCGGGCAGCCGGCAGGAGGTGTAGCGCTCGGTGGTCAACCCGCCCTCGGCGCACATCCGCTCGGACGTGACCGGGGTGGCGAGGTAGACGGTGAAGTCGGCGGCATCGACGTCGGCCACCCGCTGCACCCGCAGCTCACCGGAGGCGATCCAGCTGCGCGGGTCGGCCAGCACCTCGTCCACTTGCGCGGCGAACGCGTCGGCGTCCTGACCGCTGCCCCGTTCGACCACGACCCGGTAGCGGCGCAGCGGTCCGTCCGTACCGTGCACCACCGTTCCCCCGTCGGCGACGGTGAAGCGTCCCGCGCCGACCGACGGGTAGCCGCTGGGCACCGGGTGGGCCTCCCCGCCGCCCAGGCCCATTCCGCCCTGGGTCGGGGTGGGCGGTACGTCGGCCGTCGGTTCGTCGCCCCGCGTCGCGGTCACGCCGACTGCGGTGGCGGTGGCGGCCACGAGCAGGCCGAGCAGCAGGCTGCGGCGTCGACGGCGGCGCATCCGCAGCACCGTGGGACGCGCACCCTCGTACGCGGACCGGTCGGGCGGCTCGGGCGGGCCGTAAGGGGACGACGGCGTCATGACGTCCAGCCTGCCAGATTATTCGGGCAATTCTCCGCTTTTAGCTTCTATTGCCGCAATACCCCTCATGGGGCCGGTTGTCTCAGAGAGCCGGCCCGGCGTAACGCCGACCGTCGACGTACGGCCACGGGTTGACCCGACACCCGTCGAGAAAGAGGGTCTGCTGCATCATCACCGGCGCCGGACGCCCCGCGCCCGGGCAGCGCTCGTGCCGGTGCCCGAGCTGGTGACCCACCTCGTGGTTGACCACGTACGTCCGGTAGACCGCCAGCGGCACGCCCGCCGACACGTAGTGCGGCACCGACAACCGCCACCGATCCAGATTGATGATCACCTGGCCGGGCGCGCGGCAGGAGGTGTACGGCCGCCCGCCGATCCGGATGTCCACGCCACCCTCGGCGCACATCCGGCCCGCCGTACGGGCGGTCGCCAGGTAGACGGTGAAGTCCCGGGGAGCGTCCCCCGGGACCTGCTGCAACCGCAGCCGGCCGCTGTCGACCCAACTGCCCGGCCCGGCGAGCGCCACCTGGACGGCCTGCGCGAACGCGGCGATGTCCTCGTTGCTGCCCGACTCGACCGCCACCCGGTAGCGGCGCAGCTCACCCGCCCGGCCCAGCACCGGGCCGGCGTGCTCGTCGTGGCTGAACCGGCCGGTACCCGCGGTCGGCACCGCACCGGGCAACCGCAGCACCGGCGACGGGCTCGGCGACGCAGCGGTGGCGGTCGGCGACGGATCCGCCGACGGCGGCAGCGGCCCGGCCGCCGACGGCGGCAGCGGCCCGGCCACCAGCGGCGGCCCGATCTCGTCGGCAGTCAGCCGATCCGGTGGCACGCCCGGACCCTCGGCGATCACGGTCACCGCCGCGCCGACAGCCAGCACCACCGCCACCAGCTGGGCGATCAGTGCGAGGGGACGGCGGCGGCGAGCGAACCTGAACATCCCGGTCAGCCTGCCAGATCGGACGGCCGAGCGGCCGCCTCCGTTTCGGCGAGCAGGCCGACCACCGCCCGGGCGACCAGCCGGGGAACCTCCAGCTGAGCCACGTGACCGACACCGCCGAGCATCAGCAGACGGCTGTCCGGGATGACCCGGGCGGTCTGGGGCGCGACCCGAACGTCGACCAGCCGGTCCTGCCGGCCACCCACCACAAGCGTCGGCGCGCGCACCGCCCCGGCGAGCCGCCACAGCGAGCCCGGCCCCGGCAGATACGCCCGCAGGAAGCTGGAGACCAGCCCCCGGAACGTCCGGACGTACGCGGCCGCGTAGTGCTCCGCCTCGTACCGGACCCGGATCTCCTCCAACGCCTCGGCCCGGCGCTGCGCACAGATGCGGCTGAGGTCGGCGACGCACGCCTCCAACACCTGCTGGGCCATCACCTCGGGCGCGAGTTGGGTGAGCCGCCGGGCGACCAGCCGTTCACCGCGCGGAATGGCCAGCACCGGCAGCATCCTGCCCTGCAACGACCGCCGGAAGTCCAGAAACGGCAGCGCCGGAGAGATCAGGGTGAGGGTGCGGACCAGGTCGGGCCGCAGCCCCGCCACCTGCACCGAGACCGCGCCACCCAGCGAGTTGCCGAACAGGTGCACCGGCCCCCGACCGGAGTGCTCGATCCACCGGATCACCAGGTCGGCGAAGGCCGGGATCGTGTAGCGCGGGCCCGGCTCGCTGCGGCCGAACCCGGGCAGGTCGATGGCCTGGCCGTCCAGCCGGTCGGCGAGCAGGCCGGCCAGGTCGGTCCAGTTCTGCGACGAGCCGCCCAGCCCGTGCACGTACAGCGCCGGCTCCGCGTCGACGGTCGTCGCCGGAGTGTCCCGCACATAGGTGACGACGCCGTCGAGGCGGACCTCCCGGCCCGGCCACGGCGGCGGCACACCGACCTCGGGGAGGAGGTGGTCCGGCCAGAGGGAGGCGCGCTTCATCCTCCCAGTCTGCCTCGGACCACTCAGGACAGCAGCGCCTCCAGCCGACGATTGACCGCCGCCAGCGTCGCCCGGACCACCGCCTGTCGCGGATCGCCGGCCACCAGGGCCGAGCCGGCGAGCTGCTCGACCCAGCCCTCGCAGACCAGCAGCACCACCACCGTGGCCACCTCGCAGTTGCCGAACGGCACCACCGCCGCGTGCTCGACGAAGCAGCGGCCGCGCTCGGCGTTCTCGGCGCCGCGCAGCAACTCGTCCACGGCGGCGGCTGCGGCCACCGCACAGAGGCGCAGCACGTAACCGTCGACCGCCGGCCCGGTCGCGTACCCGGCCGCGTTGTCGTCGCCGGCCAGCAGCCGCACCTCCACGTTGGCGTCCAGACCGAAGGTGCTGACCTGCACGTGGTCGATGACCACACGCGGCCCCGGCACGCCGCCGGTGTCCAGAGGCCGAGAGGGCGCCGACTCCGTCGTGGTCACCTGACCGCCGGAGTACGACGTACCGACCGTCGCCGGGCTGCCGGTGGCTCCGCCAGTGGGCGCGGCCGAGACCGAGCCGGGTTCCTCGACGGTGGCGCGGCCCCGGTGCGGGGCGCCCGCCCGCCGTCGACGCGCGGCGTCCGGCCCGGCCCACTGCTCCGGGCCCGCCGGCGTGGCCTCGACCCGACCGCCCGACGACCGAGCGATCGAGGGCGCCTCGGTGGTACGCGGTTCCGCGCCGGTGTCGCGCGGCTCGGCAGGCCGCGCCTCGACAGATCGCGGTTCGACGGGACGCGTCTCGGCAGCTCGTCGCTCGGCGGGGCGCGGGTCGGCGGATCGCGGCTCGGCAGCGCGACGGCGGACCGGCGGGGCTGGCGTGGTGGGCAGGCCGGGCACGTTCTGCGGGGCGGCGGCCAGCCCCATCCGTTCCTGGAGCAGCCGGGCCACCTGTCGACTCACCTCGGCCGGATCGGCACCGTCGGCCAGGTCCAGTCGGAGGCTGTGCGCGCCGGCCGGCGTACGGCGCAGGGCGGCGTCCCGAACGCCGGCCACCTCCCGTACCGCGTCCAGGATGGCGTTGACGTCGAACCCCTCGGGACGCTCCCGCAACGGAGCGGGCTCGTCGTCGCGGCGCAGGTGGGTGGCGATGCGCGCGAGTTCGGGGGTTTCGGCGGGTGGCTCCACGGCTGGCGGCTCCGGCACAACGGGCACGTCCGGTTCCGCGGGGACGCGCTGCGGCAACACCGCCGACGTGTCGGGCCGTCGCCCGCCGTCGGCGGGCTCGACCGGCGACGCCGGGTCGGGGGCGGATCGGCGAGCCGCATAGGGAGGGGAGGACGCGGGTGACGGCCGGTCGTGACGCCCGGGGCCGCTGGCGGCGGAGGCCGGACCGGCACTGGCCGAGGGAAGCGGGGCACCGGCGAGGGAAGGACCGGCCGCCGTCGGGGCGGCAGCAGTCGGCTCGGCGGGCGACGGCTCGGGGGTCGCTGGTCGGAGCCGGAACGGTCCGGTCGGCCGGACCGGGCCGGTCGACTCACCCGCGTCGCTCGCCCGGGGAGAGGTCGCCGGCCGGGTAGCCGGCCAGGAGGGACGCTCGGCCGGAGCTGCCGAGATGCGGCCCTCGGACCAGTCGGGTCGCTCGGCCGCCACGGGTGTCGGCGATCCACCGGCCCACGAGGGCCGTTCGGCCACCGGACGGACCGGTGCCGCCGGTGGCGGCGCATCGGTCAACGTCGGCGGTGGGCCGGCGGGCGCCGGCGGCGGATCGACCGGCGCGGGCGGATCGACAGGTGCCGGGCCCGCCCAGGACGGGCGCGTACTCGCCGAAGTGCCGACGGGCGTCGGATCGCCGGCCCAGGACGGGCGCGACGGCGGGACGCTGGTCGGCGTCGGGTCCGAGCCGCCGGCCCAGGAGGGGCGGGGCGGCGGCGGGAGGGCCGATGCCGGGCCGGCCCAGGACGGGCGCGACGGCGGGGCGCTGGCCGGCGTCGGGTCCGAGCCCCCGGCCCAGGAGGAGCGGTCAGCGGCCGGCGGGCCACTGGTCGGCTCGGCGCGAGCGGCACCGCCCGACGCAGACCCTCCGGCCCACGACGGACGCTCAACGGCCGGCGGACCACTCGTGGGGGCAGACCCCCCAGCCCAGGAGGGGCGCTCAACGGCCGGCGGGCCGCTGGTGGGTGCGGGGCCGCCGGCCCGGGAGGGGCGCTCAACAGCCGGCGGGCCGCTGGTCGGGGTGGGGGCGCCGGCCCAGGAGGGGCGTTCGGCGGCGGGCGGCGCAGTGCGTGGGGGAACGGGCGGGCCGCTGGTCGGGGTGGGGTCCGTGCCGCCCGCGCGAGGCGACGGGTCGGCCGCCGCGCTGACCGGGGCCGGCGCGGCCCAGGACGGGCGGGCCGCGGGGAGCCCGCTGGTCGGCTCGGGCGTCGGCCCACCGGCCCAGGAGGGCCGCTCGGCCGGCTCGGGCCGGGAGACTTCCGGAGGCACGCTGGTCGGAATCGCGGCCGGACGTTCACCGGCCCAGGACGGGCGCGTGGGCGTGCCGCGGTCGGCGTCCGCCCCGGCCTGGGGGGCGTCCCGGGTGACGTCGTACGCGCGGGGCGGCTCGGCAGGCACCGGCTCGTACGGACGGGTCGGCTCGGCGCGCACCGGCTCGTACGGCAGGTGGGGCTCGGCGACCCAGCCCGGCGTGGACTCGTCCCGCGCCGGTCGGCCGGCCGGCTCGCCGTCCTGGCGGGACCAGGGCGGCGCCCACCCACTGCCCCAGCTCGGGCGGTTCCAATTGGGCCCGGACCAGTCCGGCTCGATGGAAGGAGACTCGCCCGCTCGGTGCGTGTCCCCGGTGGGGCGCTCCGGCTCGGAGTCGTCGCCGCGCCCGGTGGCACGCCCCGACTCGGCCGATGCCTCGGCTACGGGCGGGACCTGCCAACCGCGGGAAACGGCCGGTTGATCGTCGACGGCCGGCCGTTCGCCGGTGGGCGCGCGGAGACCGGGCGGAACCTCGAAACCCGAGGCCGCCGTGCCGACGGGCGGCACCTGGATGGCGGCTGGCGCCGTGCTGGGCAGACCGGGGTCGGCCCAGCGGACGCTGCGCGGCGCGGCAGGGTCGGTGGTGGAGTGCCGGGGCGGGCCGGTGTCGGCCTCCCCCGCCCCCGGCTCCGCGGCCGGCGCGGGACGCTGGGCGGGCACCACCAGCCGGCCCCCGCCCACGTCGGGCCGGTCCTCGGCGGTCCGCCCGGGCGGCGCGCTCACCGGCGTCTGGCGGCCCGACGAGGCCCCGCCGTTGAGGTGCGCGACGCCGTTGATCTCCGCATCGCCGTGGCGGACGCCGTTGATCTCGCTGTCGCCGCTGCTGTCGCTGTCGCTGTTGATCTCGGCCTCGTCGTGGTGGACACCGTTGGCGTGGTGGCCGTTGACCCGGGCCGGCCGCTCGGAGTCACCGGTCAGTCCGGGCAGAGGCGCGGGCAGATCGCCGTGCCTGGTGGAGGAGGCGCGCCAACCGGACGCGGGGGGTCGCTGCCACGGTGGTGCCTGCTCCCCGGCCGCCTCGCGCTCGACAGACGGGGACCACCCGCCCGTCGAGGGCGCCCACCCGCTGCCGGAGCGGCCCGGGTCGTCGTGCTGACCCGTTCCGTCACCGTGCTCTCCCGGGGTGGCGGCTCCGGGTTGCCCTGTTTCACTCACCGCGCGCTCCTTGGTCGCCCTCGCTGAGGCTACCGTGTGGGGAGAGTGGCGATAAGTTACAGCGGCGGGCCATTTCCACGACGCGGTCGAGGGCCGCCCCGGTCTGGGGGGAAAATGCCGGCCCGTACGGAGAACTCGGAGGATCCCATGACCGCTGTGGGGAACGGCGCACAGACTGCTGGCAGGCCCACCCGCCTGCCCCGCTCCGCGCGCCGTAAGCAGCTGCTCGCGGCGGCGCAGGAGGTATTCGTCGCGCAGGGCTACCACGCCGCGGCGATGGACGACATCGCCGAGCGGGCCGGGGTTTCCAAGCCGGTGCTCTACCAACACTTCCCGGGAAAGATGGACCTCTACCTGGCCCTGTTGGACACGCACTGTGACGCCATCGTCGCTCAGGTGCACGAGGCGATGCGCGGCACCAGCGACAACAAGGAGCGGGTCAGCGCGTCGGTGCGCGCGTACTTCGACTTCGTCGATCACGAGAGCGAGGCGTTCCGCCTCGTCTTCGAGTCGGACCTGCGCAACGACCCGGCGGTGCGGCAGCGGGTGGAGCGGGTCGAGCAGGGCTGCATCGCGGCGATCACCGACACGATCATCTCGGACACCGGCGTGAGCCGGTCGCACGCCGAGTTGCTCGCCTCCGGGCTGGTCGGCGCGGCGGAGACCGCCGCGCAGTTCTGGCTGGCCGGTGGCCGGCAGGTGCCGAAGGCGGAGGCCGAGGCTCTGGTGGCGGCGTTGTCCTGGCGGGGCATCGCGAGCTTCCCGCTGCAAGGTGAGTCAGCCTGACCGCCGACCCCGTGATCGGATAGCCTTCGCAGGGCGGTTATCGCCCCAGTTGAGGAGGCACAGTGGAGGTCAAGATCGGCGTGCAGTACGCGCCGCGCGAGCTGGTTCTGGACAGCGCGCAGTCGCCGGCCGAGATCGAGCAGATCGTGACCGACGCCTTCGCCGGCAACGGCGGCACGCTCTCCCTGACCGACGAGAAGGGCCGGCGGGTCATCGTTCCGGTCGAGAAGGTCGCCTACGTCGAGATCGCCGAGGCGTCCCCCCGAGCGGTCGGTTTCACCGTTCGCTGACCGGTCCGGCCGTCGCGGCAGGTAGGCGTTTCCAGGCCACCTGCCGCGGGCCGGTTCCGCGCCCGACGGGTGGCGGTCAGTTGTTCAGTCCGGCGACCGCCATTCGCGCGGTGTGTGCGGCGGTGAGCCTCCCGAACAGCCCCGGCACGTCGACCCGGTCGCCCCGCGCGATCAGCGCGGTGAGTGCGGCCCGTTCGGCGGCGACGCGGCCGGCCTGGGACAACGCCTCGCCGACCAGCCGCCGGGCCCACATGGAGAGCCGACCGGCCACCCGGGGATCGGCGGCGACGGCCAGCCGGATCTCGGCGACGGCGAACTCCGCGTACCGGGAGTCGTGCAACACGTCCAGCACCAGCGCCCGGTCGGGCTCGTCCAGCGCGTCGGCGATCTCCCGGATGAAGTCGTCGGTGATCGCGTCGCCCACGTACGCCTTGGTGACCACCTCCGCCCAGTCCCGCGGCTCGGTGGAGTCGTGGTACGCCTGCAACGGCTGCACGTACGGCGTCATCGCCTCCTCCGGCGGCACACCCAGCGCGGTGAGCCGGTCGGCGAGCCGGCGGTAGTTGCCGATCTCGGCCGCGGCCATCTGGTTCAACGCGGCACGTCGGTGCAGGTCGGGGGCGAGTCGCGCGTCACCGGCCATGCGTTCGAAGGCGAGCAGCTCACCGAAGGCGACCAGGCCCAGCAGGTCGGCGACGGCGGGACCGGGGGTGGTCGGCGCGGACACGAGCGCAGGCTACCGTGCGGGACGGGCGCCGGGTGGCCCGTGCGGGGCACGGACGAGCGCCCGAGGAAGTGTGGCGCAGGTCACATTCGATGGCCCCGCGTGCCGGCTGGCCGACCGGGAATCGGGACGTGAGCTTGCCTGTTCAGGTAGCATAGAGCAGTTGCCGTGGGCGCCGATCTGATCGAAAGCTCAGCCCGCGGCGCGCGTGCGGCCCGGTCCGGCTCGGCACTCTGCCGCCGACCGTGTGGCCCGCGTCATACCGAACGCGCCCTGAGGACGAGACGGGGCGCACCCACGAGAGGGCACCCCCACATCCACATGAGCGAGCTGACTCAAGATCTGATGGACGGCCAGGAACTGGCCCCCACCGCCCCGGTTCGACCCGAGGCTCCCACCTTCGCCGCCCTCGGCGCCCGCGAGGAGACCGTCGAGGCGCTGGCCGCGGCCGGCATCACCCGCGCGTTCGCCATCCAGGAGTACGCGATCCCGATCGCGCTGCGCGGCGTCGACCTGATCGGCCAGGCGCCCACCGGCACCGGCAAGACCCTCGGCTTCGGCGTACCGCTGCTGGAGCGGGTCTTCGCGCCGAACGAGGGCAGCGACGGCGTCCCCCAGGCGCTGGTCGTCGTCCCCACCCGTGAGCTGGGCATCCAGGTCGCCAAGGATCTGGCCGCCGCCGGCCGGACGCGCGGCGTCCGGGTGCTGCCGATCTACGGTGGCGTGGCGTACGAGCCCCAGATCGACGCGCTGCGCAAGGGCGTCGAGATTCTGGTCGGCACCCCGGGCCGACTGATGGACCTGCAGAAGCAGAAGCACCTCCGACTGGACCGGGTGCACGCGCTCGTCCTCGACGAGGCCGACCGGATGCTCGACCTGGGCTTCCTCGACGACGTCGAGAAGATCCTGGCGATGCTTCCGGAGGACCGGCAGACGATGCTGTTCTCGGCGACCATGCCGGACCCGATCGTCACCCTGTCCCGGCGTTTCCTGCGCCAGCCGATGACGATCCACGCCGGGCACACCGCCGAGACCGGGCCGTCGCCGCAGACCCAGCAGCTGGTCTACCGCACCCACTCGATGAACAAGGTCGAGGTGGTGGCGCGCATCCTCCAGGCCGAGGGGCGCGGGCTGACCATGATCTTCACCCGCACCAAGCGGGCCGCCGACCGGGTCGCCGAGGATCTCGACTTCCGCGGGTTCGCGGTCGCCGCGGTGCACGGTGACCTCGGTCAGGGCGCCCGTGAGCGGGCGCTGCGGGCGTTCCGCGCCGGCAAGATCGACATCCTGGTCGCCACCGACGTGGCGGCCCGTGGGCTCGACGTCACCGGCGTCACCCACGTGATCAACTACGACTGCCCGGAAGACCAGGACACCTACACCCACCGGATCGGTCGTACCGGCCGGGCCGGGGCGACCGGCGTCGCGGTGACCTTCGTCGACTGGGACGACATGCCGCGCTGGCGGATCATCGACAAGACCCTCGGTCTGGAGATGCCAGAGCCGCCGGAGACGTACCACACGTCGCCGCACCTCTACACCGACCTGCACATCTCCACCGAGGTCAGCGGCACCCTGCCCACTGCCGAGCGCACCCGGGCCGGGCTGTCCGCCGAGATCGAAGAGGATCTGGGCGGGACGACCCGCTCCCGCCGGGGCGACAGCGGCGGTCGGGGCCCTCGACGCGGTGAGAGCCGCGGCGACGGCCGGGGTGAGCGCCGTGGCCGCGGTGACGGCCGCCGGGACCGCACCGACGCCGGCACGCCGGCCGCCGAGGCACCCACGGACGCCGCCGGCGACGAAGCCAGCCGCACCCCGCGCCGTCGGCGTCGCCGCCGCGCTGGCGAGACGGTCGCGGGCGAGCCGACCGCGGTGATCTCGGCCGACGCGGCACCGGCCGAGCCGGCCTCCGCCGCCGCCGAGGGCGAGGCCTCGAAGCCGCGCCGCCGGCGCCGCCGTGGTGGCGGTTCCGGCGCGGGTACGCCGGCCGAGGCGACCGCGGACTGACGCAGCGAGATTCACCCGACATCCCCCGCACCGCCTCAGCGCGGTACGGGGGATGTCGCCTTCCCACCCCACCTGCCGAAAATGGAACGATGCCGGAACCACTGGATGCCGCCCTGACCGAGGTTCGTGCACTGCTGCTCGACCCCGCGCTGACCCGGGCGGTCGCCGCCGGGCGTCGCCGCGGACACCGACCCACGGTCGTGCGGGCCGAGCTGCGTCCGGTGACGCTCAAGGCCGGCCCGCGGTTGCAGATCGCCACCTCCGACGGCGCGCGCCCGCACACCCGCAACGTCGCCCCCGGTCCCGAGGCCGCCGTGGCGGTCGACGAACTCCTGGCCGAGCCCTTCGGCAACTGGCACGTGGAGACGGCCGACGCGACCCTCCAACTGCGGGTGACCAAGTCCGGTGAGGCGCAGGTGCACCGGGCCGCGACGACCCGACCGGCGGCGACGCCGAGTGGTAACGACCGAGCCAAGGAATACCTGCTCGATCCGGGCGACCCGATCTTCGCGGAGATCGGCGGCTCGGCGGCCAAGCGCCGCCAGGTCGACGCGTTCCTGCGCGCTCTGGCCGCGACCCTGCCCGCCGATCTGACCGGCCCGCTGCGGGTGGTCGACCTGGGCTGCGGCAACGCCTACCTGACCTTCGCCGCGTACCGCTATCTCGCCAGTCGCGGGCTCGACGTCGAGCTGATCGGCGTGGACGTCCGGGAGGACCAGCGGCGGCGCAACACCGAGCTGGCGCAGCGACTGGGCTGGGCCGACAAGGTCAGCTTCGTCGCGGGCACGATCGCCGAGGCCGTTGTCGACCCCGCCCCGGATCTGGTGCTGGCGCTGCACGCCTGCGACACCGCCACCGACGAGGCGCTGGCCCGCGCGGTGCGCTGGGAGGCCCGCTGGGTGCTCGCCGCGCCGTGCTGTCACCACGACCTGGCAAAGCAGCTACGCGCCCAGCCCACCCCGGCGCCGTACGAGCTGTTGACCCGGCAGGGCATCCTGCGCGAACGCTTCGCCGACGTGCTCACCGATGCGCTGCGCGCGGGGCTGCTGCGGGTGCACGGGTACCGGGCCGAGGTGGTGGAGTTCGTCGACTCCCAGCACACGCCCCGCAACCTGCTGATCCGAGCCCGCCGTAGCGGCACCGCCGACCCCCGACAGGCGGAGTACCGCGAACTCGTCGACCAGTGGCGGGTCACACCCCGGCTGGAGACCCTGCTCGCCGCCGACGAGCCGCCCGCCGTCTAGCGCTTCGGCGCGGGCCCGGCAGTCAGCCCACCGAGGCCAGCAGATCGTCGGCCAGAGCATAAGCAGCGGTCGACACAACGAGAGGGTCACCGATACCCTCCTCGGCTCTGCCCGCCATCACCGATCCTGGCGCTTCGGGGCTTGCCGCGAACAGGTACGCCAAGAATCCAAGGGCTTGCTCGGTCACCTGCCCTGCAAGTTCATCAGCCCGAAGCTCGCGCAGACTGTCAGCAAGCTGCTCGGTTCTCACCGCCACGAGAAGCCGGTAGATGTCGTGTGCGTCCTTATCCACGAGGCGCTTGGGCGCCTGTTGCCGCTCGCCAACCTTGTGCAACTTGGCCACCAGCAAAGCGGCAGGGCCCGCGACATTGGCCGTACAGACACGGCTGTCGCCCGGAGCGAGCGCACGTATGGCAAGTGCGGCGTGGTCGACGACCGCAGCCTCCAATCCAACCGCTCGCCTCGCCGCTCTCGTGGAGTGCGGCGGGATTCTTGCTGCCCGACGACTTGATCCACCAGCAAGCGCCTCTGGGACCATCAGATCGACGGGAATTCCTTTGGGGTTCAACCATGCCCCAGGCTGGTGCGCTCGAACATCGAGATGAAACCCGGCTGCCCGCATGGCCTCCTCCAGTAATGGCTCCTGCGGGAGCGCGCGCGTGTCGAGTGCAAGGTCGCAATCCTTGGTCGCTTCCGCCAGTGCGACGGGTGCGGCACCCGTATGCAGGTATATCGCCTGTGCTCCGATCACGATCACAGCGTTGGCGTGGTCGCGAAGAGCATCCAGGGCGTCCAGTAACGCACCCCGTGCGGACAGCAGAAGGTCATCGTCGCCATGCCTGCTCATGCTCCTCCATCCAGTCAAGGAGTTCCTGCCCCTCAGCAGGCGCCCGCCCAGGGCCTGTCAGCAGATCGACAGCGGCTTGGCTCGGAGCCACATAAAGCAAGCCGTCATCCTGCACCCGTCGATCGAACACGACGTCGTACTTTCCCTGCGCGAGCAGCACGTTCGCACCCGCATCAACGGGGCGCAGCTTGAGTTTCTCGGCGGCTTGGGTCACGTCGTCCACGTAAAGCATCGCCAGCCTGGCCGGCGCATAAGGCGCTAGACGGTGCGCCGCCAAAGACCCGGTCAGCGCGTAGCGCAATCCGTGCACCCCCCGCAGGTCTTCCTGCAACGCCGGAATGCCTCGCGGACTCAGGTAGGCGTTGACACTGTTGCTGCGCTGGAAACCGTAATCCTCACTCCATCGCTCCAGGATTCGGCGCCACTCAACGCCCCTTATCAGGCCGCCTTTCGCGCGCGTGACAAGCGCTTCGCGCTGAAGGAAGTCAACAACTCGATATGTCGCTCCTGTTGACGCGCCCGACAGGCGTACCAAGTCTGGAACGCTCATCTCTGCAGCGGTGTCCACCAAGGCGCGTACGACACGCGCCGCTGGCGGCCCTTGCAAAGTGCCGCGGGGCCTGCCTGGCCCGCGCCAGGGATCTCGATCGGCGCCCCTGTCGCGCAGGTACATCGCCGGACGTTCAAGCGATATCTGCATATTGCCCGTAGCGTCACCGTAGGAGACCTTGCGCTCTTCCAGCCATGCGCGAGCCGAAGGCCCGAGGTATCGGGCGGCGATCATAGGCAACGGACGATCGACGTTAGGCAGCCTGTGGGAGCGAAGTTGGTCGAGGGCGGAGGCAAGATCGCTGGTGACCACCGAGCGCTTTGCCTCGATGACGAAGACCGCCGTCGCCCCATCAGGACCGGTCAGCTCAGCTACACCGTCGATCCGGCCCGGCACTTGCTCAGCAAGGCGCATCGACCATCCAGGCGGCAGCCGATCCACCACGAGCGCCACGACACGGCGGAGAACATCGGCCTCCCGCTCCGGCGGCCCATCAAGGGCGGGTTTGCCTGAGGCCGGCACGCCTCACCCCCTCGCCTGTTCGGGTAATTAGCGAATTCCGCCGCGAACGGAACCAGCCTATATCCAGAACTCCGCTCCGCCGAACATCTCGCCCCGCCCGGCGTGCCACCGCCCGCGACTCTTCGGGGACGCCCATCGGTGGTCAGAGCAGGAGCGTGGCGCGATCACCGGTGCGAGCCGTACCTCTGCTTGTCAACGACACATTGAACCGCCAGGTACGCGGAAACCGTCGCCCGTGGACTCGGTTTCAGCGTCGGCGGTCGCCGTTGTTGCCCCGGTCCCGGACGCCGGAGCGGTCGAAGACCGACACCCGGTCCCCGCCGTGGCGCAGGGTCGGGTGGTCGTCCTCACCGGCGCTGCTCGGGAAGGGCACCACCTTTCCCGAGCTCTCGGCGTTGCCGGCGGCCGTGAACGCGTTCCAGGAGATGTCGACGAGCAGCTTCTTCGTCTCGGCGTGCCGGATGGCGGCGTTGCGTTGCAGCGCCATCCGGGCGCCCAGCACCACCGCGACCAGCGTGGTGGTGATCGCGCCGGTGGCGGCCAGCACGTGGGCGCCGGTCGCCGCGTTGGTGCGCAGCACCAGGACCAGCAACCAGATCCAGAACCCGGCGGCGAAGACGCCGGCCTTGGCGACGAAGAAGAGGCTCACCGCACCGGGCTGGTACGGCAGCGGACGGCTCGATTCGGCCATGGTGCTCCTCGGCGGTGGTCCGGGCGATCGGCGGCACGCGCGCGTGCGCCGTGCCGGGACGGGCACCGAGCTTAGTGGAAGAACGACGATGATCGCTGGGTGCCGGTACGAATACTGCCCGGGTTGGAGTCTCATCGGTGGGACAGTTTGTGCGGTCAGTCAGTGGTTTCCGGTTCCCGGCGTACTACGCTCGGGAGGCACATCTTCCCAGTGCTCGGCCGGGAGGGAAAGACATACCGGAATGGGTTCCGCAGACGTGTCACCGCAGATGGCGTTCGCCCGCTTCGTCCGGCGCGCCATCGACGACGCTCGCAACGAGCGCGGATGGACCGTGACTGATCTTGCCTCGCACACGGGCGTGGGCCGTTCCACAGTGTTCCGTTGGCTCGCCGGTGACTGGCAGGATTACCCCGAGTTGGCCAAGGTACGCGGCTTCTGCGCCGCGCTGGATCTGCCGGTGGCTGCCGCGTTCCGGGCGCTCGGGCTGCCCGACGCGGGCTCGGTGCCCCGGCGCCGCAGCGATGACGGCCCGGTCGAGGCCGACGTCCGGGCCATCCTCGACCGCCTGGCCGATCCCACCGTCCCAGCCGAGGAAAAGCACCACATCCGCGACCTCCTCCGCTACCTGGCCCGCCGCCCCACCCGCCGAGCCGGCTAACCCCCCACCCCCACCCCCCACCTCCCTCCCCCTCCGCGCGTCGATCATGAAGTTATTGCCGTGACACGCCGACGCGAGTGGCAATAACTTCATGATCAACGGGGGTGGCCCCCGGGGGGCGGGCGGGAGGCCGGGGGTCAGGGGACCGTCAGGGTGAACTCGGCGGTGTGGACCTGGTTGGCTACCTGGAAGTCGAGGTAGAGGCGGTAGCGGCCCGGGCCCGGGGTGGTCAGCCAGAACTTCACCTGGCCGTCGGCCAGCTCCGGTTCGGGGTGCACGTGCAGGTAGCCCAGGTCGCCCTCGCGCAGCGCCACCAGGTGGCCGTACGCCCCGAGGTAGCGCTCCAGCACCGCGTCACCGTCCGCGCCGTCGATCCGGAAGGTCAGCGGCACCGTGACACCGGCCTGCGGGCTGCCCTGGTAGGCGACGCTGAACCCGTCCACCGTCGTCGAGGTCGCCGGGACGGGCAGCAAACGCGGCTCGTACGTGCCCGGCACGACCAGGTCCACCCCGAGGGTCAGCGCGCTCTGGCCGCCGTTGTCGGCGACCACCGTGAAGTCGGCGTACGCCCGCCAGACGCCGGGCTGCGCGAGGGTCACCGGCACCGTCCAGGTGCCGTCCGCCGCCATGGTCGGGTGCAGATGCTGGTAGCCCGTCAGGTCCCGACGGACCACGATGAGGTGCATCGGCTTGTCGTGCACGACGGCGAACCGGGTGACCGGGCGGCGTTGCACGTCGCGTACCTGAAAACGGAACTGCCCGGGGCGGCCGGCCGGAAACTCGGTGGCCAGGGGAACGAGCGTGTATCCGGCCGAGCTGACCGACAGACCGCCGGGGTCGGCGGCAGCGCCCTGGTCGGCGCCCGTCACGGACCCGTGGTCGTGGGCCCCGGTGCCCGGCGGGTGGGTGTGGTCGGCGGTCAGTGCCGCAGCGCTGCTGCCGCCGGTGGTGGTGGTGGTGCCGTTCATGCGACCGAGGCCGAACCCGAGCAGCACGGCGAGCACCAGCCCGCCGACCACCAGCGCCAGCCGGACCGTGCTCCGGTCCGGCACGGTGGCGGCCTGCTCAGGCACCGCCAGCGTCCAGCACGTAGCCGGCCTCGTCAACGGCCGCCCGCACCGACTCGTCGGGCAGCGGGCTGTCGCTGGTCACCGTCGCGGTGCCGGAGGCCAGGTCGACCTGGACCTGCCGCACACCGGGCAGCGCCGACAGCTCGTCGGTGACCGCACGCACGCAGTGCGCGCAGGTCATGCCGGTGACGGCGTACGCGCGGGTGACGGGCTGCTGATCGGTCATGCGGCCACCGTACCGCCGCGCCCGGCCAGCCCTGACCGACGCCGGGGCGGCGTGGCGACCGTCGCAATCCGCGCGGCCCGGGAACTTTCCGCCCCGCAGCCGCCCACCGACCTCCGCGATCGCGAACGGCGGCTCAGCCGGCCACGGCCAGAGCGAGCGGGAGCACATCGGGAGCACCGGCCCGCCGCAGCGCGCGGGTCACCATCGTCATCGTCCAACCCGAGTCGACCAGGTCGTCGACGAGCAGCACCGGCCCCTCCAGCGCGGCCAGCGCGTCGGCCAGGTCGGCCGGCACGGTGAAGGCGTCGTGCAGCGCGCGTACCCGCTGGGCGCTGTTGCCGCGCGGCCCGCCGGGGCCGTCCGGGCCGGTCGGGGTGACCGCGCCGAGCAGCGGCAGCCGGCCCACGGCGGCGATCCGCTCGGCCAGCGAGCCGACCAGCCGGGGCCGCCGGCGGGAGCCCACCGCGACCACGCCGACCGGGCGGCGGGGCCACGGATCGTCGCCGTGCGCCCACGCCTTCAGCACCTCGACCACCGCGCCGGCGACGTCGTCGGGCACCGGCACGTCGGGCGCCTCCGGGCCCACCAGCTCCCGCAGCCGGCCACCCCAGCCCAGGTCGGAGAGGCGCCCGACCGCACGGCCGGGCAGCGCCTGCTCCGCGGGGGCGATCCGGCCCTTCAGGGGTACGCCCACCGCGTCCAGCCCGGTCGGCCAGAGCTTCTTCGGGGCGATCTCCACGCCGGGGCGACCGAGGAAGGTCTGCGCGGCGGCGAGCGCTGCCGTCGACACGTCGGCGGCGAAGAGCGGGTCGGCGCACCTGTCGCACCGGCCGCAGTCGGTCGCGGCGGTGTCGTCGAGGCGTTCGCGTAGATACCGCATCCGGCAGTCGGACGTCGACGCGTACTCCCGCATGGCCTGTTGCTCGACGGTGCGCGCCTCGGCGACGCGGCGCAACCGGGCCTCGTCGTAGACCCAGGGCTCGCCGGTGGCGAGCCAGCCACCGCGCACCCGGCGGACCGCGCCGTCCACGTCGAGCACCTTGAGCATCAGCTCCAGGCGGGCCCGGCGCAGGTCGACGAGGGGTTCGAGGGCCTGGGTGGAGAGCGGACGGTCGGTGTGCAGGGCGGCCAGCACGGCGCGGACCTGCTGCTCCGGCGGGAACGCCAGCGAGGCGAAGTAGCGCCAGATCGCGGCGTCCTCGACACCGGGCAGCAGCAGCACCTCGGCGTGCTCGACGGCGCGGCCGGCCCGGCCGACCTGCTGGTAGTACGCGATCGGCGAGGGTGGTGCGCCGAGGTGGACGACGAAGCCCAGGTCGGGCTTGTCGAAGCCCATGCCGAGCGCGCTGGTCGCGACCAGCGCCTTGATCTTGTTGTCGAGCAGGTCCTGCTCGGCGGCCCGCCGGTCGGCGTCGTCGGTCTGCCCCGAGTACGAGGCGACCGGATAGCCCCGCGACCGCAGGAACTCGGCCGTCTCCCCCGCTGCCGCGACGGTCAGCGTGTAGACGATGCCGGACCCGGGCAGCTCGTCCAGGTGGTCGGCGAGCCAGGCCAGCCGGTGCGCCGGGCTGGGCAGGTCGAGGACGCCGAGGCGCAGCGACTCGCGGTCCAGCGTGCCGCGCAGGACGAGCGCGTCGCCCAACTGCTCGGCCACGTCCTGGGTGACCCGGGCGTTGGCGGTGGCGGTGGTGGCCAGCACGGGCGTGCGCTCGGGCAGGTTGGCGAGGAACGTGCGCAGCCGCCGGTAGTCCGGTCGGAAGTCGTGCCCCCAGTCGGAGACGCAGTGCGCCTCGTCGACCACCAGCAGCCCGGTGGTCGCGGCCAGCTTCGGCAGCACGCCGTCGCGGAAGTCCGGGTTGTTGAGCCGCTCCGGGCTGATCAGCAGCACGTCCACCGCGCCGGCCTGGATCTCGGCGGTGATCTCGTCCCACTCGTCGAGGTTCGCCGAGTTGATCGTGCGAGCCCGGATGCCGGCCCGCGCGGCGGCCTCCACCTGGTTGCGCATGAGCGCCAGCAGCGGCGACACGATGACGGTGGGGCCGGCCTGGTCGGCCTGCCCGCTGTCGCGCAGCAGGGCGGTGGCCACGAAGTAGACGGCTGATTTGCCCCAACCGGTGCGCTGCACGCAGAGCACCCGTCGCCGGTCGACGACCAACGCCTCGATGGCCCGCCACTGATCCTCGCGCAGTCGGGCGTGCTCACCGGCCAGCCGGCGCAGCACCGCCTCGGCCCGCTCCCGTACCGCCGCCCGTTCGTCGCCCATCCGGCATTTCTACCAGCTGGGGCGGACATCCCCTCCGGCCTGTTGCGGCGGAGAGCTGGTCTGCTGGGGCGGAGAGCTGGTCTGCTGGGGCGGAGGGCTGGTCTGCTGCGGGAGCACGGTCGTCGGGCCCGGCGTCGGGGCAAGGAAGACGAGGTGGTCGCGGAGGGAGTCGGTGAGCAGCAGCGGGAGCAGACAGCGAGCGGCCAGGTCCTCCATCGAACCGAACGGGCCACGCAGCCAGCGGTCCACCACCACCTGCCGGGCCTGCTCGGCGGTGATCCCGGGCAGCTCGGCGATCGTCGTCTCGGGGACCGCGTTGACGTCCACCAGGCCCCCGTCGTCGAAGGTACGGGGCAGGTCGGGCCGGCCGATGCGCAACTCATGCCGCGCCGCCGGGTAGTGGTACAGCAGGTAGCGGGCCTGCTCACGGCGGACCCGGCGCTCGTCGGCGACCGCCCCGGCCGGCGCCGCGCCCCGGCCGGTGATCGCTGACCAGATCGCACCGTTGAGCAGGAGCGTGTGCAGGACGCCGAGCAGCCAGGTGAGCAGCCAGGTGATGATCGCGACGACGTCGACGGCGGTCACGTCGTCCGAGTCACCGGAGCCGACCACGCCGATGAACGCGACCATCACCGACAGGTAGCCGAGGGCGGCGAGCCCGTGTCGCCAGCTCCGGCGCCACACCGCGTAGACCAGCACCACCAGCCACGTGAGCAGGCCGAAGGAGAGCACCCCGATCAGCGCGGCGACGATCGCCGTGCTGACGCTGACCCACCGCCGCGCCCGCCGGGGTGGGGTGCCGCGCACCGGGTACTCGTCCCGCGGCATCGGCGGGAACGCAGCCGGCGGCGAGAACGCGGCCGGCGGCGGAGCAGGCGGCGGAACGGCGGATTCCGGGTCGGCTGGGTGGCCTGGCTCGGCTGCCCGCTCCTGGGCCGGCACCACCGCGACGGATCCCGCGGTCGCGGGCAGGGGTGACTCCGGCTCGTTCGCCGGCTTTTCCACCACCAGTGTCGGGTCGGCGCGCAGTATCCGCCCGTGCAACACGCGGAGCGCCTCACCCGGCTCGATGCCGTACTCCTCGCGGAGCAGGTCCGCGAATTCCCGGTACGCGGCGAGTGCCTCCGCCTGCCGCCCACTGCGGTAGAGCGCCAGCATGAGCTGGTGCCGTAGCCGTTCCCGAACCGGGAACTCGGCCACCAGCTCCACCAGCTCCCCGGCCATCTCGCGGTGCCGCCCGAGGTCCACCATCAGCTCGGCCCGGGTCTCCAGCGCCACGGCCCGCAGCTCCACCAACCGCTGCCGGGCCGCCTCGAAGACCGGCCCGGTGAAGCCGGCGAACGGTTCCCCCTGCCACAGGGCCAGGGCTGCGGCCAGCTCGGTCACCGCGTCGGTGGCACGGCCCTCCGCGCGGCGTTGTCGGGCGCGGTGCACCAACCGCTCGAAGCGGACCGCGTCCACCGCCTCGGGGCTGACCCGGAGCAGGTAGCCGGCGTCGGTGAGGCTGAGCACCTGTCCCGGCGTACGCGGCGACCGGTCCGGTTCCAGCACCCGGCGCAGACCGGCCACGTACTTCTGCACCACGTTCGGGCCGTTGGCGGGCGGGTCCTCCGGCCAGACCGCCTCGACGATCTGCCCGGTGGAGACCGAGCGGCCGGCGGAGAGCAGCAGTACGGCGAGCACCGCGCGCTGCTTGCCGGGACCGAGGTCGATCTCCCGGTCGGCGTACCAGGCCCGCTGAGGCCCGAGGATCTCGAAACGCAGCTGTCCTGACATGCGAGTTTCCGCTCCTGACACCCCCGCGAGCGCCGGACGGCAGTGCCCGGCAGCCGGACGGCAGCATATCGGCAGCCGAACCGCCGTGCCGGCCGGCAGCATCGTCGTCGGCAGAAGCCAGGCAGCGAGAAAGAGAAGTGCGATGACACAGGCAACGGGCACCGCCGGCACCATCCGACGGACGGTCGGTACGGCCGCCGCCGTGCTGGCCGCGACCACCCTGCTCGCGGGTTGCGGGTCGAAGAGCGAACCGGCCGCGGCGCCACAGAGCAGCCCGTCCGCCAGCCCGAGCGTCAGTCCGAAGGAGGCGCTCCTCGACGCCGTCCCGGACGGCACCGAGGGGGCGTTCCGGTTGAGCGGCAAGGACGCGTCGAGCACCGTCGACGGCCGGGTCGACCCGGCGGCGAAGGGACTCGAACTCAACATGGTCATGCCGCCGGACTCCGACGGCATCGCGTTGAAGATGTCGTTCCTGGTGATCGAGGAGCAGTACTGGGTGAAGGTGAAGCTCAGCGGCCGTCCCGGCCTGCCGAAGTTCCCCGACAAGTGGATGAAGCTGGACCGCGCGAAGCTGACCGACGCCGAGAGCGTCCCGTCCTACGACGGTGTGGACCAGGGCAACGCCGGTCCGCTGATCCAGGCGGCCACCTCGGTCGAGGAGAAGAGCCCCGGTCAGTACGTCGGGTTCATCGACGTGAGCGAGCCGGAGGCGTCGAAGGCGCTGGAGGAGGGCGAGGCGGCGGCCCTCGGGGAGGCCGCCAAGAAGGTGCCGTTCACCGCGGTGGTCGGCGCGGACAAGCACCTGGCCTCGCTGACGTTGAAGATGCCGGCCGCCGGCAAGGCGAAGGCGTACGACTACGTCGTCAAGTACGCCGACTACGGCAGCGCGCCGAAGATCAGCATGCCGACCGGCGCCGCCGCCACGAAGGCGCCGGCGATGGCGTACGAGTTGTTGAACGGCTGATCGGCTGACCCACGACGCAGAGGGCGGCGGCCACACGGGGGGCCGCCGCCCTGTCGTCGTCCGCGGACGGTGGCGTGCTCAGTGCGCTGCGGGTCGGCGTGGCGTGCTCAGCGGCCGAGGACCGAGCCGCCGTGCCCCTCGGCCATCCACAGAACCCCGTCGATCATGAAGTTATCGCCATCCGCGACGGCGTGTCGTGGCAATAACTTCATGATCGACAGAGGGGTCAGCGTGGGGGGCGGAGGGATCTGGTCAGGTGGGCCAGGCGGGGGGCGAGGCTTGTGATGCCTCCGGGGAAGAAGTAGACGGCCAGGATGAAGACCGTGCCCAGGACGAACAGGGGCTGGCTCAGCGGGTGACTGAGGACGGCCGGCAGGTTGTCGACCGCGTCGCTCGTGCCGAACGCGGTGAGCCGGTGGTCCAGGTACATGTAGAGGACCCCACCGAGCACCGGCCCCCACCGGGTGCCCGGCCCGCCGAGCACCACCATGACCAGCAGCGACAGGGTCAGCTCGGACGAGGTGATGTGCGGCGACGCGCCGCCGACGATCAGGACGTAGACCACCCCGCCCGTCGACGCCAGCCCGCCGGCCAGGGTGAACGCCACCAGCTTGTAGCGGTACGGGTCCAGCCCGAGCACGCCGATCCGCCGCTCGTCGTCACGCAGCCCGGCGAGCACCCGACCGGTCGGCGACCCGCTCACCCGGTGCACCACGAACACCACAAGCGTCAGGTACGCGAGCGCCAACCAGTACAGGTTGACCGTGTTGGTCACCCCGACCAGCCCGGCGGGCAGCCCGGACACGTCCAGCGGCAGACCCTCCTCGCCGCCGGTGAGCCCGCCGAAGTCCCGGGCCACCAGGATCGCGCCGACCTGGGCGAAGGCGAGGGTGACCATGGCGAAGGCGATGCCCACGGTCCGCAGCGCCACCGCGCCGAGCAGCGCCGCGAGGATGGTTCCCCCGGTGATGGTCAGCAGCGCCGCCTGCCACAGCGGCAGACCGGCCCGGGTGATGAGGATGTCGGTGCCGTAGACACCGGCGGCGAAGTACAGGGCGTGCCCGAAGGAGAGCATCCCGGTCCGACCGAAGAGCAGGTCGTACCCGGCCGCCAGCCCGCCGAAGATCAGGCAGATGGCGAGCAGTTGCAGGGTGCCGGGTGAGTTGACCGGCCCTTCGAAGATCCCCGGCAGGGAGATCGTCGAGTACGGCAGGATCGCCAGCACGGCCAGCGCGACCAGCGGCAGGAACGGGCGGACCCGGTGCCACCGCCCCCGCTGCGGGGTCAACTCGTCGGGTACCTGCGCGGGAGGCGCGTCGATCACCGTCATGCCGTTGCCACCTTTCCGGCGATGCCCTGCGGGCGCAGCAGCAGCACCACGGCCAGCAGGCCGACCACGCAGATGTCGCCCAGCCCGGACGTGCCGTAGTAGTTGACGAACTGCTGCACCAGCCCGACCACGACCGCCGCGTACGCGGAGCCGACCACCGAGCCCATCCCGCCGATCACCACCACGATGAACGCGAAGATCAGCAGCGAGCCGCCTTGCCCGGGCGAGACGGTGCCGAAGTAGACCCCGCCGAGCGCACCGGCGAGCGCGGCGGCCGCCCCACCGATCGCGAAGACCAGGGTGAACGCCTTGCGGACGTCGATGCCGAGCGCGGTCACCATCTCGCGGTTCTCCACCCCGGCCCGGATCACCAGGCCGTAGCGGGTCCACCGCAGGAACGCCAGGATCGCGCCGAGCACCAGCACCGCCGCGACGATCAGCAGCAGGCCACCGTTGGGCACCTGCGCGCCGAGGATCCCGGTCACCTGCCGGGTCCAGTCCGGCCGTGGAAACGGCCGGGCGTCCGCACCCCAGGTGGCCTGGAGCAACGCCACCCCGGCCAGCGACAGCCCGACGGTGACCAGCACCTGCTCGATGGTGCGGGAGTACAGCGGGCGGATCAGCACCAGCTCGACCAGGATCGCCACCAGCGTGCCGGCGGCCACCCCGAAGGCGACCGCGAACACGAAGCCGAACCCGTCGCCGCCGGCACCGGGCAGATTGCCCGCCGCCCACCAGGTGCCGTACGCGCCGACGCCGAGGAACAGGCCGTGCGCGAAGTTGAGCACGTCGGCCAGGCCGAAGACGAGGGACAGGCCGGACGCGACGAGGAAGTACAGCGCCGCCAGGCCCAGCCCGGTCAGCGTCAAGAGGATCACGGTGCCCATCAGTGGTTCACCTCCGCCGAGCCCACACCCAGCAGCGACTTGGTCAGCGCCGTCTCCAACAGCAGCTCCCGGGCGTCGCCGGTCCAGGCCACCTTGCCGGCGGCCAGCACCACCGCGTCGCGGGCCAGCCGGCGTACGACCGCCAGGTTCTGCTCGACGAGCAGCACCGGCACCGACTCCGCGACCCGTTCCAACACCTCGGCCACCTCGGTCACCACCTTCGGCGCCAACCCCTTGGTCGGCTCGTCGACCAGCAGCAGCCGGTTGTCATTGAGCAGCACCCGCCCGATCGCGAGCATCTGCTGCTGCCCGCCGGAGAGCGAACCGGCCCGTTGGCGTCCGCGCCGGTCCAGCTCCGGAAAGAGCGCGAAGACCTTGTCGTACGCCGGGGTGGTGCCGCGCCGCTCGGCGAGCCGCAGGTTCTCCGCGACGGTGAGGCCGGCGAAGACGCAGCGGTCCTCGGGCACGTAACCGAGACCGCCGCGGACCAGCCGGTGCGTGGGGCGGGCCAGCAGACTCTGCGCGCCCATCCGGATGGTGCCGCGGACCTCGCCGGCGGGCGGGGTGAGGCCGACGATCGCGCGCAGCGTGGTGGTCTTGCCGACCCCGTTGCGGCCGAGCAGGACGGTCACCCCGGTCGGGGCGACAGTGAAGGACACCCCCTGGAGGATGTGCAGCCCGGAGATCCGGACCGACAGGTCCTCCACGCTGAGGATCGGTTCCATCAGAGCGACTCCCCCAGGTAGGCCTCTTGCACGGTGGGGTTCGCCATCACCGTCTCCGGGGTGTCGCAGGCGAGCAGCGCGCCGTGGTGCATGACGGCGATCCGGTCGGCCAGTTCGAGGATCACGTCCATGTGGTGTTCGACCATCAGCACCGCCCGACCGCTGTCCCCGGTCAACGACTTGATGACGGCGACCAGCTCGGGCACGTCCTCGGCGCTGACGCCGGCCATCGGCTCGTCGAGCAGCATCACCCGCGGCTCACCGGCGAGCAGCAGAGCGATCTCCAACTTGCGCTTCTCGCCGTGTGCCAGGGTGCCGGCCATCGCCGTACCCCGGTGGGCGAGGCCGACCCGGTCGAGCGCCGCGTCGGCGGCGGCGGCGACCTCCCGGTCGGCCGCCGCCCGCCGCCACAGCGCCATCGAGCCCCCGCGGTGCGCCTGCACGGCGAGCCGGACGTTCTCCCGCACGCTGAGCGAGCCGAAGACCGACGACGCCTGGAAGGTACGGCCCAGACCGAGGCGGGCCCGCCGGTGCGGCGCAAGCCCACCGATGTCCTGCCCGTCCAGGGTGATCCGACCCTCCGTGGCCCGGCGCAGGCCGGTGATCAGGTTGAACAGTGAGGTCTTGCCGGCGCCGTTCGGCCCGATCACGCCCAGGAACTCCCCGGGCGCCAGGTCGAGGTAGACGCTGTCGACGATGGCGACCTCACCGATCCGCCAGGTCAGACCGCGGGTGGCGAGCATGAATCAGCCCTTCATCGCCACGGCCGGCGGCGCGGTCTCGTCACCGGTGAGGCTCTTCTGCGCGGTCGCCGTGAAGGCGGTGCCGCTGCCGGTCAGCTTGGCCTGGAACATCGGCTGGAGCAGCGCGTGGTCGGCGGCCCGGATGGTCATCTTGCCCTTGACCCCGTCGAAGCTCCAGCCCTCCAGCGCGGTGACCATCTTGTCGACGTCGTCGCCGCCCTCCTGCACCGCGCGGACCACCATCTGGGCGGCGGCGAAGCCGTCCGGGTGGAACAGGTCGATGGTGTTCACCTTGGCCTTGAGCGCCTTGCTGGCCTCGGTGTCGGACGCACCGTCGAAGTAGTGCGACAGGAAGGAGATCTTCGCGCCGGCCGCCCCGAACGTCGGCCAGGAGGCCCGGATGTCCAGGCCGGTGACGACCGTGGTGGAGGAAAGCACACCCTGCTGGTCGAGCGTCTGCCACATGGCCGGGGCGGTCGTGCCGGCCCAGGCCACGAAGAGCAGATCCGGCTTGGCGGCCTTGATCTGGCTGGCGAACGGCGTGAACTCGGTGGCACTGGCCGGCGCCCGGACGCTGCTCACGGTGGCGCCCGCGCTACCGATGACCGCCTTGACGGCCGCCTCGTTGGCGTCACCGAACGCGCCGTCCTGGGCGAAGACCACGACCTTCTTGCCGGCCGGGTCGCCGATGAACGACTTGGCGGTCACCACGTCCTGGTAGGACTGCCGGCCGGAGCGGAACGTGTACTTGTTCGCCCCGGTCACCGCGTCGGTCGCGGCCGGGCCGGAGATGAAGAGAACCTTGTTCTGCGCCGCGATCGGCGCGACCTGGAGCGCCACACCGGACGCGGTCGAGCCGGCAATGATCTTCGTACCCTTGCCGATCAGGTCCTTCGCGGCGGAGACCGCCTTGGCCGGGTCACCGGCGTCGTCGACCTCGGTCAGCTCGATCTTCCGGTCACCCACCTTGCCGGTGCCCTTGGTGGCGAAGTCCAACCCCGCCTTGAACCCCTCGACGTACTGCTTTCCATAGCTGGCCAGGGCTCCCGACTGGGAGTACACCAGGCCGACCTTGACCGGGGCGGCGCTGTCGCCGCCGCCGGTGGCGGTGTCCTGCGGGCTACCACAGGCCGTTGCGGCGAGCGCCGCAGCCATCATCGTGGCGGCGGAGAGGAACGCCCGCCGCGTGTGCCGGACCGTCATCGCGACTCCAGGTGAGGACAGGATGCTGTGTTGTCGGCTCACGCTAGAAGTGACGTCACCCACGAGCTATGTGGCGGAAACACACAAGTAACAGGAAGGGGGTGGCCGGGGGTTACAGCGGACCGCACTACCATCCTCGACCCGGACCCCCCGATGGCCCGAAGCGCCACGGATGGATCGACAGGTGTGTCGCCCCGAGCCATCCGGGCTCAGCCGCACGGCCCGTCGTGGTCCGCCGGGCGCGGGCACCGCCGACGACCGGCCAGCAGGTGGTCACAGAAAACCCGATGTCGTACGCACTGAGCGTCCTCCTCCGACACCGTCGTCTCCGCCCGGTCCACGTCGGCGAGGAAACCCAGCGCTCGCGTGATCGCCCGAGCGAACCGCAGCGCCCCCGGCAGATCAGCGGCCACGACCGGCAGATGCACCACGAAGCGCTCCCTCGCACTACTCACGACCACCACCCTCGACTCGTCGACCTGGAGGGCGGCCCGGTGTGCGGGTAGGGGACGTCCACCGGACCGCCCGGCCCCACGCCCGCAGCCTTCGACGGCGGCGGTACGAACGCGGAGCCAACCAGTGGCCCAAACTCCGAGGTTTGCCGAACCAACCGGAGCCGGACATCCAGCAACCTACCCCAAATACTTGTGTAGGTCGACGGTTCGCGGCGGCGACATTGCAGCTTGTTGCAGATATTGGTGTAGGCCGGCATGATCGAGGAGCCGAACCAACCGGAGTCCTCACCATGCCCACAGCAGAAGCGCCCTATCGGCGCATCGCCAACGAGATCGCCGCGAAGATCAAGAGCGGCGAGCTGAAGCCGGGCGACAAGCTGCCCTCCACTCGGGAACTCGCCGAGAGCTACGCCGTCCACATGAACACCGCGTCGCGGGCGCTCTCACTGCTGCACGACCGTGAGCTGATTACCGGCCAGCCGGGGCGTGGCACCTACGTCGCCGAGCATCCCGGACGCTGACGCCCCGCCACCGTCCCCGCGCCCCCCGCGCCTCCTCGTCGTCGGCGCTCGCCACTTCCACAGTCGCCGACCGCCGTCAAAGGCGGGTCGAGCACGAGAAGATCCGCACAACTTCCCCGTTGTTGCTGCGTCCGCCAGCCCTGATGCAGCAACGTCCCCGTTGTTGCTGCATCAGGCCGCTTAGCCCTCGCAAGATCGTGCTCGATCGTTGATGTAGTGGCCTCGGGGGCACGGCGAGGCCACTACTTCCTGGATCGAGCGCGACCTTGGGGAGTGTCGCCGTTGGGCGAGCCATCTCCTGTTGAGCGGTATACCTGTGAGTCATAAAAATGACTCACAGGTATACCGCTCAACACAGCAAGTGGCTCCGGTCGAGTGGGGCGTCCCGCACAGGAGGTCGGCAGGTCTTGGGCCTGCGGGCTGTGTCGGAGACGCCGCTGGCCCGGCGTCCGAGGTGGCGGACGACGGGCCAGCGGGTGTGCCGGGCGTGATCGGCCCGGTGGTCGGCTCGGAGCGGGTCAGCTCCGGGCCGAGGCTCGCGATGGGTCAGCGGCTCGCAGGGGTCAGCGGCTCGCAGGGGGTCAGCGGCTCGCAGGGGGTGAGAGGCCGGCGCGGGCGGCGACGGCGGTGTCCGGGTGGTCGCTGAAGACGCCGTCCAGACCCAGGCCGAGGAAGAGTTCGTACTCGGCCGTGATGTCGCCGCGCGCGTTCGGGTCGGTGCCGATCCGGAAGTCCACGGGGAGGAACTGGTTCTCCGCGCGGAACGTCCAGGCGTGCACGAGCAGCCGCTCGCGGTGCGCGTCACGCACCACGTTCGTCGGGGCGAGCAGCTTGCCGGCGGCGTCGCGGGGCACGATCAGGTTCTTGTTCGCCCCGATGCCGTCGGCGTACCCGGCGATCCACTTCAGGCCGGCCGCCGTGGCGAGGTCCTGGTAGCTGCGGGTGTCGCCGGCGGCGGTGAAGTCGTACGGGCGGCCGGTGGCGTCGAGCAGCTGGACGAGCTTCACGTCGGTCAGCCGGCTCAGGCGACGCAGGTTGGCCGTCTCGAACGACTGGATGAAGACCGGCGAGTTCTTCCGGTCCAGCTTGTTCTGCCGCAACACCTTCAGCAGCGGCTCCTCCAGCGGCAGTCCGATCGACGTGAAGTAGGTCGGGTGCTTGGTCTCCGGGTAGATGCCGATGGTGCGGCCCCGTGCCCGCCCCTCGGTGCGCGCGAGGTCGATGACCTCCTGAAGGGTGGGCACCTCGAAGCGTCCGTCGAAGGCGGTGTTCGCCACGCGGACCTGCGGCAGCCGCTCCTTGGCCCGCAGCGTCTTCAGCTCGGCCAGGGTGAAGTCCTCGGTGAACCAGCCGGTCACGGCGACACCGTCGATTGTCTTCGTCGTCTTCCGGGCGGCGAACTCCGGGTGCGTCGACACGTCGGTGGTCCCGGAGATCTCGTTCTCGTGTCGGGCGACCAGGACACCGTCGGAGGTGGACACCAGGTCCGGCTCGACGTAGTCGGCGCCCATCCGGATCGCCAGCCGGTATGCCTCCAGGGTGTGCTCCGGCCGGTAGCCGCTGGCGCCCCGGTGACCGATGACGATCGGCCGGTCGTTGCCGCGGGCGCGGTCGACCCCGGTCGAGGGGTCGGCGGCGGCCATCGTGGGCACGGCCACGGCGGCGGCGAGCAGCGCGCCGGCCACGCCGAAGGTCGAGAGAGTACGTCGCAACGCCGTCTCCTGTCATCGAGGGATGTCGCAGACAGCAGACCGCCCGAGATTGACCGGAAGTTGGTCGATGACTGGCCGGCAGGTGAATCTCCGGAATGGGCGTTCCCACTCGGGCTGCCACCCGGAAAAGGAAGATTGTCTGGTGCGCCGGTTACTCCGCAACCCCGTGCGGCTGGTGCCGCTGGGGTTCCTGGTGCCGATCCTGCTCGGCACCGCGCTGCTGCTGGCGCGCTGGTCGACCATCCAGCACCAGCGTCCGCCCCTGGTCACCGCCTTGTTCACCGCCACCTCGGCGGTGTCCGTCACCGGCCTGGCGGTCACTGACACCCCCAACTACTGGTCCGGTTGGGGCCTGGTGGTGATCACCCTGCTCACCCAGCTCGGCGGTCTCGGCATCCTCACCGTCGCGGCGCTGGTCATCCTCGTGGTCTCCCGCCAGCTCGGGCTGCGCAACCGGCTGCTGGTGCAGGCCGAGACGGCGGAGTTCGGGGTCGGTGACGTGGCCCGGCTGCTGCGCCGGATCGCGGTCACCGTCTTCGCGTGCGAGGCGGTGATGACCGCGCTGGTCGCCGGCCGCCTCTGGTGGGCGTACGACTACACGCCCGGTCGGGCCCTCTGGTCCGGCGTGTTCCACGCCGTCCAGGCGTTCAACAATGGCGGCTTCTCGCTCTACTCGGAAGGGCTGCTGGCCTTCGACCGCGATCCGTGGGTGTCGTTGCCGCTGGCGTTCGGCGCCATCGTCGGCGGGCTCGGGTTTCCGGCCCTGTTCGAGGCCGTGCGCGAGTGGCGCAGGCCGGCGGGCTGGGCGGTGGCGACCAAGCTGACCATCTGGGGCAGCGTGGCGCTGCTGATCCTCGGCGTCGTCGGCCTGCTCGCCGCCGAGTGGACCAACGTCAGCACCATCGGCTTGTACGACGCCGAGGGCAAGGTGCTCGCGTCCTTCACCCAGATCGCGTTGAGCCGTACCGGTGGCTTCAACGTGCTGAACATCACGGACCTGCAGGAGGAGAGCTACCCGCTGCTGATCGTGCTGATGTTCATCGGCGGCGGCAGCGCCAGCACCGCCGGTGGCATCAAGGTGTCCACGTTCTTCCTCCTGGCGTTCACCATCTGGGCGGAGCTGCGCGGCGAGCCCGACGTGACGGTCGGGCACCGCCGGGTGGCCACCGCCAGCCAGCGGCAGGCCATCACCGTGGCCCTGCTCAGCGTCGCGCTGGTCACGGCCGGAACGATGCTCCTGTTGCTGCTCACCGAGGGCGTGCGGTTCATCGCCGCCCTGTTCGAGGTCACCTCCGCGTTCAGCACCACCGGGCTGACCATCGGTCTGGCCAGCGAGTTGCCGCCCAGCGGCCAGGTGGTGTTGACCGTGCTGATGTTCATCGGCCGGGTCGGGCCGCTGACCCTCGGGTCGGCGATCGCCCTGAACACCCGGCGCAGGCTCTATCGCTATCCCCAGGAACAACCCATTGTCGGCTGACGAGAAGGAGGGTCGAGGTGTCGGCGAGACGATCGGACGGCAGCGGCATCGTGGTGATCGGGCTGGGTCGGTTCGGGTGCCACCTGGCCGGCGCTCTCACCCGGATGGACCGTGAGGTGCTGGCCATCGACCGCGACCCGGATCAGGTGCAGCGCTTCTCGACCCAACTCGACAGAGTGGTCCAGGCGGACACGACCGAGGAGGGCGCCCTGCGGCAGCTCGGCGTCACCAGCTTCGGCCGGGCCGTGGTGGCCATCGGGGCCTCGGTGGAGGCGAGCGTGCTCACCGTGCTGGCGCTGGTCGAGCTGGGTCTGCCGCAGATCTGGGCCCGCGCCACCTCGCAGAAGCACGCCAAGATCCTGTCGTCGGTGGGCGCGCACCACGTGATCTTTCCGGAGGCGGAGACCGGGGACCGGGTGGCCCACCTGATCGTCAGCCGGCTGCTCGACTTCATCGAGTTCGACGACGACTTCGCGATCGCCACCGTCCGCGTGCCACAGTCGCTGGCCGGTCGCACCCTGCTCGACCTGCGCCCGGAGGAGCGCTACGGGGTCCGGGTGATCGGCGCGAAGGTGCCCGGTGAACGCTTCCGGTACGCCTCGGACGACACGGCGCTGCCGCGGGACGGGGTGCTGGTCGTGGAGGGTGGGATCGACCAGGTGCAGCGGTTCGCGGGGCGACGCTGACGCCTCATTTGTGGTGCGCGGCGCGCTTATGGGGCGCCTTCACCCTTTTCCCGGACCACCCGGCCCCTTGGCGTCGGTCGGCTTCGCGTGCTCCTTCGCGGGGGCCTTGGCGGGCTTCGGGGGCTTGGGCTTCGGCGCGGCACCGCCGGAGCCGCTGCGTACCGTCGTCTTCTTGGTCGGTGCCTTCGTCGGGGCCTTCGTCGGGGCAGCCTTGCTCGGCGGGGCCGTGGACGGGGTCGTCCCGGCCACGCCGGAGACGCGTACCCTGCAGGTCGCGTCGCCGAGCCGGAACTCCACCGGCAACGGGTTAGCCCCCTTGTACGTCCCGGCGAGGGTGAGCTTCTCGGCCGCGCCCGGCGCCAGAATCGTCCGCTGCGCAGCGGGCCGGATCTGCACCGATCCGCCCTGCTGCTGCACCGGGGCGGGCTCCGCCTTCGTCACCGTCTGCTGCCCGGGGAACGTGAAGTTCATCGTCCAGTCGCGCAGCTCGCGGTCACCGGTGTTGGTCAGGGTCAGCTCGGCGGTGAAGTCCTTGCCGGAGTCGGTGCGCAGCGCGTACGCCACCTCGCAGGGCGCCGTCTCGGGCAGGCCCATCCGCGCCTCGGTCGTGGGCCGGTCCTCGCCGCTTGCCGGGCTGCGGGAGGTGAACCCCCACATCGCCCCGGTGACCGCGATCAGCCCGACGGCTGCCACCCCGGCCTCCACCCCCCGCCGCCGCCGGTTCACCCGTCGGTCGCGGCTGCGCCGGGTACGCGAGAGCGGGAGCGCGTCCGTCTCCGCCGACCAGGGCAGGATCGTGGTGCCGGCGTTGGCCAGCTCGGCGGGATCCAGCGGACCGGCCGCCGGCGACACCGGCACCGCCGCCAGCATGCCGGCCGCCTCGGCGAGGGTGCGGGCCAGCTCGGCGGTGGTCGGCCGGTCGGCGGGGCGCTTGGCCAGGCAGCGCCGCACCAGGTCGGTCACCGCGTCGGGCAGTCCGGGCACCGCCGGCATCGGGTCCGGGTCGCTGTACATGTGCGCACGCAGCATCTGCGTGGTCGTGTTCGCCTCCCACGGCAGCCGGCCGGTGAGCATCCGGTAGAGCAGCAGCCCCACGGCGTACACGTCGGTGGCCGGGGAGACCTGGCCGTTGTCCAGCCGCTCCGGCGCGAGGTACGCGGGCGTGCCGAGCAGCGCGCCGTCCGGCCCCTTCTCGCTCTCCCCGACCAGCGCGGAGATGCCGAAGTCGACCACCTTCACCCCGGTCGAGGTGAGCATGACGTTGCCCGGGGTGACGTCGCGGTGCACGACCCCGCGAGCGTGCGCGGTGGCCAGCGCCGAGCTGACCTCCGCGCCGATGGTCACCGCCGCACGCCACGGCAGCCGCACCTCGCGGCCCAGTCGGCCGGCCAGCGAACCGCCGTCGACAAGCTCCATCACCACGTACGGCACGGTGATGCCGACCTGGTGGGACTCGCCGTAGTCGTACACGTTGGTGATGTTGGGGTGGCAGAGCCGCGCGGCGGCCTGCGCCTCGATGCGGATCCGGTGCCGGAAGGCCCGGTCGCTGGCCAGCCGCGAGGCCAGCACCTTCACCGCGACCTGGCGGCCCAGCACCTCGTCGTAACCGCGCCAGACCACCGACATGCCGCCCGCGCCGAGCTGCTCGATGAGCCGGTACCGCTCATCGAGGAGTTGTGCGCCGTTCCGGTCCCCACCGCCCATGGTGGCCGTTGTTGCCCACAGGAGACCGGGCTACACCTGAAGGATCGGAATCGGTCAGGAATATCACCCGTTCAGGCGGTCGCCAGCAGTTGGTCCACCGGGGCGTAGTCGTCGGTCAGCACCGTCGCCTCCCCGACGAATTCCGTGAGGCCCGCGCCGGAGAGCAGGCTGACGCTCCGGTCGACCTCGTCGAGGCGGGCGCGGACGGCGGCGAGCGGCAACGGGGCGTCGGAGCCGACGATGAGGAAGTTGCTGCCCCGCTCCTCGGCGAGCGCCTCCGGCGGGGCGATCAACGCGACGTGGGTGAACTCGGCGGCCACCGTGGCCAGCTCGGCGCGGATGAACCGCAGCGGCGGGTAGTCGATGACGTTCTGCACGTACACGCCGCCGGGGCGGGTCACCCGCCGGATCTCGGCGGCCATCTCCCGGGTCGCCAGGTGCCAGGGCACCACCAGGTGACCGAACGCGTCGCCGACGACCAGGTCGCGGCTGTCCGCCGGCTCACCGGCGACCAGCATGCGGGCGTCGCCCACCACCGTTCGCAGGCCCGGCCCCGGGCGTACGCCCAGTTCCCGCTCGCCCAGCTCGACGAGCCCGCCGTCGATCTCGAACACCACGTTGTCGGTGCCCGGTCGGGTGGCGCTCAGGTACGTCGGCACGGTGAACCCGCCGCCGCCCAGGTGCAGCGCGTCCAACCGCTGCCCGGCCGGCGCGACCACGTCGGCGACCGCGCCGATCCACTTGGTGTACGCGTACTCCAGGTGTTTCGGGTCGGCCAGGTCGACGTACGAGTGCTGGGCCGAGTTGAGCAGCAGCGTCCGGCCGCTGGGCCGGAGCGGGTCGGTGGTGACCCGGGCGCAGTGGTACGCGGTCTCGATGTCGCACGGGTTCGGCGCGATGGTGGTCAGCCCCGCCCCGAGCAGGCCGAGGACGGCCAGCGCGGCCCGGGTACGGGCCGGACCGGGCAGGTCGGTGCGCGCCTGCCGCCGCAGATACCACCCCAGGCCGATGCCGGCCAGCCCGAGCGCCACCGCCAGCGACAGCAGGATGACCGTGCTGGGCAGGGCGGCGACCAGCACGAACCCGGTGAGCAGGGTGGCGGTGATGCCGCCCAGGGTGCCGATGCCGGACAGCCGGCCGACCACCTGGCCGGTACGACGCAGGTCGGCGAGCTGGAGCTTCACCACCAGCGGGGTGACCGCGGCCAGCAGCGCCGCCGGCACGAACACGGCGAGCGCCACCAGCAGCAGGATGGCGCTGGCCGCCCCGCCCCGCAGGACCTCCCCGGCGTAGCGCACCACGGGCAGGGTCACTGCGGTGGCGATCCCGGCCAGCACCAGGGCGGGCGCCAGCAGACCGCGTGGGTCACGCCGGTCGGCGAGCCAGCCGCCGGCCCAGGCCCCGTACGCGATCGCGGCCAGCGCGATGCCGATGACCGAGCTGGTCACCTGGAGGGTCACCCCGACGTACGGGCCGACCAGGCGCAGCGCGACCGTCTCCAGCACCAGCACGGCGCCGCTTGCGAAGAAGACCAGGAAGGCAGCCAGGCCGCCGGGCAGCGCCCGGCCGGTGACCGGCACGGACGGGCCCGAGGAGACCGGCGTGGTCGCGACGTCGGACGGTGGGGAGCTCATCGTCGCGATGGTACGCAGCGAAGCGGGCGCTTTGGGTCAGTACATCGAAAGATGAACATGGTTTGTGTGGCTGGCGGCCGGGCTGCCGCTGCCGCTGTACGACCGCCAGCCCGTGCCCGGATGCCAGATCTGCCGGTACCAGATCACGTAGAGCACACCCAGCCGGTCGGCGTTGCGCACGTGCCAGGCGGCCAGGCTGTCCCCGTACGCCTTGTCGCCGCCGGTCGCGTTCTTGTCCTCGAAGCCGTTCGTGGCGGCCGAGAAGTCGCAGGCCCGCCCCTTCGGGTGCTCGCCGCCGCCGCCCTCACGCTTGCAGGAGACGTGCCGCTTGTAGCCGGCGGCCTGGGTCTGCTTGAGCGCGTTGAGGGTGCGCGGGGTGATGCAGCCCGAGGTCGTCGGGTCCTTCACCGAGCAGGACTCCGACGGCCAGGACCCGTCGGAGTTGCGCGGCGCGGGCTTCGCCGACGTGGAGCTGCCGCCGCTGAAACCGTTGCTGCTGCCCGAGCTGACCTCGGCGAGAGCCGCCTCGGCCTCCTTCTTCTTCTTCGCCATCACGGCGAGCTGCTTCTGCTGCTCACGGACCTCGGTGTCGATGGCGATCTTGGCCTGCTGGGCCTGCTGCCGGGCCTCGGTGAGATCGCGCAGCCGCTTGCTGTCCCGCTGGGCCATCAGGTCGAGGTCGGCGGCCCGTTGCAGGAACGCCTGCGGGGTGGCGGTGTTGAGCAGCATCGCCGTCGGGGTGAGCCGACCGGCCCGGTACGACTGCGCGGCCACCTCGCCGACCTGGGCGGTGAGCCCGACCAGCCGAACCTCGACGGCCTTCAGCTCGCCGGTCAACGCCGTCTGCCGGCGCTTGGAGTTGTCCAGCTTGGCCTTGGCCTCGATGTGACCCTTGGCGGTCAGCTCCAGCGCGTCCTGCAACTTCTTGGTGCCGCCCTCACCGGGCTCCGCGTACGCGGGCACCCCGCCGGCGAGCACCAGCGCGACGGCGGTGAGCAGAGGGAGCAGTACGCGGCGAACGCGCCGCTGGCTGAGCCTGGTCCTGGGCACGACAGCGTCCTTCCGTCGACCGCCGGCCCCCGGTGAACTCTGCGCGGCGGCGTCCCCGCCGGCGCCGGTCGGCGGCCTGCTGGCGGAGACCGCCGGTCACAATACCGGAACGCGCGCCGGTGACCAGCCCCGCGACCGCCCGCCGGCCCCAGTGTCGACACAGCGTGCCGCCGTCGTCGCGCACTGCGCGCCGATGCCGCGCTGGCCGTCGTCGCACACCGGGCGGAGACGCCCCACGGCCGTCGTCGTCGACGGCCTGGAGTCGCGGCGCGGACGTCCGTCACACGGTCTGGAGACGTCGCGCGGTGTGCGGATCAGGAGCCGAGCAGGGCCTCGTGCACCTCGGCCCAGACCTGCTCGTTGGCCGCGACCAGCAGCCCGCGGCCATCGTCGGCCGGGTGGTAGTCGACGCCGTCGAACCGGCGGGCGACACCCCCCGCGGCGCGGACCAGCAGGGTGCCCGGCGCATGGTCCCACGGCAGGGTGCGCCAGAAGAGGGTGAACTGCTGCTCGCCGGTGAGGATGTCGAGGTATTCCCGGCCGGCACAGTGCTGGCCGGGCAGCAGCTCGCCGAGCCGCCGACCGCCGGCGCGGACCCGGTCGCGGGCCTCCGCCGGCAGGAACCGCGTCATCGCCGCGCCGCGCAGGTCGCCCAGTGGCGGCACGGCGTCGGCGACGTCGACCGGCTGGCCGTTGACCAGGGTGCCCTCGTCGGCCCGACCGGCGGCCAGCGTCCCGGCCAACGGGTCGAGAATCCAGCCGGCGGTCGGGCGGCCGTCGGTCAGCAGGGCCACCATCAGGGCAAACGGCCGGCGGCCGGCGGCGAAGTTGGCGGTGCCGTCGACCGGGTCGACCAGCCACACGTCTCCGCTGTCGCGCAGGTGCCGCAGCAGCCCCGGATCGTCGGCGACACCCTCCTCCCCCACCACCGTCGAGCCCGGCCGCAGCCTGCGCAGCCCAGCGGAGATCAACTCTTCGGCGCGGCGGTCGGCGACGGTGACCACCTCGCCGGGCGCCTTCTCCGACACGTCGGCGTCGTCGAGCTTGCGGAACAGCGGCAGCACGACCTGGTCGGCGGCCTCCAGGAGCAGGTCACCGACGTCGTCGAGCAGGGTGTCAGCCACGAGGCGGCAGCTTGACCACGCTGACGAAGAACTCGTCGATCTGCCGGACCACGGCGATGAAGCGCTCGAAGTCCACCGGCTTGGTCACGTAGGCGTTGGCGTGCAGCTGGTAGCTGCGCAGGATGTCCTCGTCGGCCTGGGAGGTGGTGAGCACGACCACCGGAATCCGGCGCAGCTCGTCATCCTTCTTGATCTCTTCGAGCACCTCGCGGCCGTCGCGGCGGGGCAGGTTGAGGTCGAGCAGGATCAGGTCGGGCGCCAGCGCGTCGGCGTACTGGCCCTCCCGCCGCAGGTAGGCGAGCGCCTCGGCGCCGTCGGAGACGACGGTCAGCCGGTTGCGCAGCTTGTGCTCCTCGAACGCCTCCTGGGTCATCAACACGTCACCCGGATCGTCCTCCACGAGCAGGACCTCGATCGGGCTCTTGCCGTCCGCCGGCGCGGTCATCCCACCGTCTCCCTCATGTCACCCGTTCTACCGCTTTCCGGCGACCCGTCGGCCCGGTCCGGCTGGTCCGCTCCGGCGGAGTGCTCCGGCAGCGCGGACGACGCCTCGTCCGCGGGCGTCGTGTCCCCCGGCGTGGCCGGCTGCGGCTGCTCGGCGGGGTCGGTGGCGGCAGCCGCCTCCACGTCCTCGGGACGTGCCGGGAGGGTGAACCGGATGGCCGTGCCCTCCGGTACGTCGGTGTCCACCCAGACCCGGCCGCCGTGATATTCCGCGATCTTCTTGACGATCGCCAACCCGATGCCGGTGCCCGGGTACGCGTCCTTCGAGTGCAGCCGCTGGAAGATCACGAAGATCTTGTCGGCGAACTCCGGCTCGATGCCGATGCCGTTGTCCTGGCAGCTGATCTCCCACTCGGCCCCGACCAGCCGGGCCGAGATGTGCACCTTCGGCGGCACGTCGGGACGGCGGAACTTGATCGAGTTGCTGACCAGGTTGGCCAGCAGGTTGGTGAGCAGCGGCTCCTCGCCACGGATCACCGGCAGCTCGGTCCAGGTCAGCTCGGCGTCGGCGTACTGCCGGGCAGCCTCGGTCTGACCGGCCACGTCGCCCATCACCTTGTTGAGGTCGACGTCGACGAAGCCGGTGGTGAGCCGGCCGATCCGGGAGAACGCGAGCAGGTCGTTGATCAGGCGCTGCATCCGCTGCGCGCCGTCCACCGCGAAGGCGATGTACTGGTCGGCCCGCTCGTCGAGCTGCCCGGCGTAGCGGCGCTGGAGCAGCTGGCAGAAGCTGGCCACCTTGCGCAGCGGCTCCTGCAGATCGTGGGAGGCCACGTACGCGAACTGCTCCAGGTCGCGGTTGGACCGGGTGAGCTCCTCGGCCTGCTTCTGGAGCTGGCTGTTGACCCACTCGATGCGCTCGCGGGCCTCCCGCACCTCGGCCAGGTCGGAGGCGATCTTCTGGCGCATCGCGTCCACGTCGTCGCCGAGCCGGATGAACTCCGGTGGGCCGACGGTGGCGATGCGGTGCTGGTAGTCGCCCTCGGCGACCTCGCGGACCTGGGTGGCCAGCCCGGTCAGCGGCCGGATCACCATCCGGTCCAGCGAGAGCAGCAGCACCGTGCCGGCCACGACCACCACCACGGCCGCGATGATCAACAGGATGACCAGCACGTTGCTGCTGTTGCGGACGTTCGCCGCGGACTGCTCCCGGGCGGCCAGGATCTCCTGCTGGAGGTCGTCGACGGCCGAGCGCACCTCGTCGAACCGCTGCCGGGCCTGCTCGGTGACCAACGCCTGGCCGGCGCGGGTGCCATCCTGTTCGGTCGTGGCGATGACCGGCTCGGCCACGGCCCCCCGCCACTGCTCGGCCCTCTCCTCGACGACCCGCAACTCCTGGCCGATCTGCGGGTAGTCGTCGAGCAGCGCCCGCATCGCGCTGATGGTGGCCTTCTCCTGCTCGAGCCCCGCCTCGTACGGACTCAGATCAGCCGGGTCACCGCTGACCGCGTACCCGCGAACCGCCGTCTCCTGGTCGAGCACCGCGTTGAGCAGCTCCTGCGACTGCACCCGCAGCGGGCCGGTCTGGTTCAGGATGGCGTCGATCTGGGTGCGGTTGCGGGCGGCCATCGCCGCCTCCGCGGTGGCCAGGCCGATCAGCAGCACGCCCACGACGGTGAGCAGGGTGATGACCCGGCGGCGCAGACTCCAGCCGCCGCTCACCGGCTTCACCGGCCACCGCCCCGGCTGACCAGCAGCATGGCCACGTCGTCGGCGAGCGGGCCGCCGTTGATCTGCTCGGCCCGACCGACCAGCCAGGCCGGCAGTTCGGGCAGCGACACCTCCCGGTTGGCCGGCTCGTCGAGCAGCCCGCTCAGGCCCGGCACGTCGAGCCGTTCGTTGCCGGCGCCCACCCGCCCCTCGATCAGGCCGTCGGTGTACATCAGCAGGGACCAGTCATCGGTGTCGAACTCCAGGTCGTAGGCGATCGGCCGGCGAGGTCGTACGCCCAGCAGCAGGCCGCCGGGCGCGGGCACCGGGACGACCCGGCCACCGGAGAGCAGCAGCGGCGGCGGATGCCCGGCGAGTCGGACGGTGGCCCGGTTGGCGTCCAGGTCGAGTCGGGTGGTGGCCACCGTCGCGAAGATCTCCTGAAGTCGGCGCTCACTCATCAGCACCTGCTCCAGTGCGGGCAGCACCTCGTCGTCCGGCACCCCGGCGAGCACCAGGGCCCGCCAGGCCACCCGCAGTTCCACACCGAGCGCGGCCTCGTCCACCCCGTGCCCGCAGACGTCCCCGACGATCAGGTCGAGACGGTCCGGACGGGTCTGCACCACGTCGAAGAAATCTCCGCCGATCAGCGCGGCGTGTCGACCCGGCCGGTAGAAGGTGTGCACCGCCACCTGGTCGGTCGTCATCAACGGTTGGGGCAGCAGGCCACGTTCGAGTCGGGCCGACTCGGCCTGGCGCAACTCGACCTCACGCAGCCGGCGGGCGTTCACGTCGGCGCGCTTGCGCTCGACCGCGTAGCGCAGCGCCCGCGTCAGCAGCACCCCGTCGACCTGGCCCTTGACCAGGTAGTCCTGTGCGCCCTCGGCGACGGCCACGATGCCCATGTGCTCGTCCGAGCGGCCGGTCAGCACACAGACGGCGGCCCCACTGGGCATCTCCAGCACCTGGCGCAGCCCGTCCAGCCCCTGCGCGTCGGGCAGGCCCAGGTCGAGCAGGACGCAGTCGACGCCGGTGATCCGCTGCCGCGCCTCGCTGAGGCTGGTGGCGACCACCAGGTCGATCATCGAGTTCGTCTCGGCGAGCAGCTCACCGACCAGGAAGGCGTCACCCTCGTCGTCCTCCACCAGCAGCACCCGCAACCGCTCGCCGGGCGGCAGGTTGGCGTGCCGCGCCAGGCCACCGTGCGGGTACGGCACAACTGGGGACGCGGCCAGGCCGCCTCCCCGGTGCGGCCGGGTCACCGCCGCGAGACGCGGGAGTTCGCTGGTGATGTCGGGCTCCTTCCGAGTGCCCTGCTGATCCTGTATTAGACAACGGTCGCACACAACACGATGGGCGCGGCACGGGCGGGGATGGGCCGGATCACTGCCCGCCGGGGGACAAAACGGACGGCCGGTCGGTGCCCGGTGGCCGAGCGCCCCGCCGACGGGCGGGAGATCGGTGGACGCCCGGCCATCCCGTCCCGGGCCACCGGAGGGCAGGATGGTGCCACCCCAGGCCCCACCACCTTCGAGGAGTTCGGATGGGCGCACCCCCCACCCCCGTCACGGCGGGCGTACCGCTCCGGCCGGGTCCGGGCGTACCCCCGGCCGACCGTGCGCTGACCCGACCGCGCCGGCGGCTCCTGGCCGCCGCGGCGGCGCTGGTCGCGCTGGCGGCCGTCGGTGCCGGCAGCCTGCTCGACCTGCGCACCCCGGCGCCGAGGCCGGCGGACGCGCCGGCGGGCGAGTTCAGCGCCACCCGGGCGTACGAGGACGTCCAGGTGATCGCGGCCCGGTCGCACGTCGCCGGGAGCCCGGCCAACGACCAGGTTCGCGCGCACGTCGAGCAGCAGTTGCGCGGCCTGGGCCTGGAGACGGAGGTGCAGGACACCATCGCGCCGGAGGCCGGCCAGCTCAGTGGCGCGGCCGGCGGGGCGACAGTGGCCCGGGTGCGCAACGTGGTGGCCCGACTGCCCGGCACCGACCCGACGGGTCGGGTGTTCCTGGTCGCCCACTACGACTCGGTGCAGACCGGGCCGGGCGGCAACGACGACGCGGCCGGCACCTCGGCCATCCTGGAGGTGGCCCGCGCGCTGACCACCGGCCCCCGGCCCCGCAACGACATCGTCTTCGTGCTGACCGACGCCGAGGAGGCGTGTCTCTGCGGGGCGGCCGCGTTCGCCGCGAGCCACCCGCTCGCCGCCGACGGCGGTGTGGTGCTCAACCTGGAGGCGCGCGGCTCCACCGGCCCGGTGATCATGTTCGAGACGTCGAAGAACAACGCGAAGCTGGTGGACGTCTTCGGCCGGGCCGCCCCGCACCCGGTCGGCACCTCGTTCGCGGTGGAGATCTACCGGGCGCTGCCCAACGACACCGACTTCACCGCCTTCCTGGATCAGAAGTTCGTCGGGCTGAACTCGGCGTACATCGACGGCGGCGCGATCTACCACACGCCGCTGGACACCCCGGCCGCGATGGATCGGAGCAGCCTCCAGCAGCACGGGGACAACGCGCTGGGCCTGGCCCGGGAGTTCGGCCGCACCGATCTCACCGACCTGCGCTCCGGGTACGACGCCACCTACTTCCCGGTCCCGGGTGGGCTGGTCCGCTACCCGGGCTGGCTCGTCCTGCCGCTGGCCCTGCTCGCGGTACTCGCCGTCGCGGCCCTGGGTTGGCTGACCCGCCGCAGCGGTCGGGCCAGCACGGGACAGCTCGCCGCCGGTTTCGGCCTCGCTCTCGGGCCGATCGTGGCCGCGCCGGTCGCCGCCCAACTGCTCTGGCTGGCGATCACCGCGATCCGTCCGGGGTACGCGGAACTGCTCGACCCGTACCGGCCGATCTGGTACCGGATGGCCGTGCTGGCGCTCGCCGCCGCCATCCTGTTCACCTGGTACGCGCTGGTCCGCCGCCGGATCGGCCCGGCCGCGCTCGCCGTCGGCGGGCTGGCCTGGCTGGCCCTGCTCGGGGTGCTGCTCGCCGTGGCGGTGCCCGGCGGGGCGTACCTCACCACCCTGCCGGCCCTGGCCGGCGCCCTCGGCGGGCTGGTCGCGCTGCGGACCCGGCAGACCGGGCCGTGGCCGGTGGTGGCGGTGACGGCCGCCGCCGCGGTCGGCGTGGTGATCCTGCTGCCGACAGTGGTGCTGCTCTTTCCCGCGTTGGGCATGGCGATGGGTGGGGTGGCCGCGCTGGTCGCGGTGCTGCTCGGCCTGACCGCGCTGCCGGTGGTCGACCTGCTGCACCCGCAGGCCGGCGGGCAGCGCGGCCTGGTGGCGCTGCGGGCCCGACGACTCGCGGTGCTGCCGGCCGGGGCCGCCGCCCTGGCGGCGGTGGTGCTCGCCGGGGTCGGGCTGGCCGTGGACCGGTTCGACGCCGCCCACCCCGCGCCCACCCACCTGATGTACGCCCTGGACGCCGGCACCGGGCAGGCCCGCTGGCTGAGCCACGAGACTGACCCGCAGCCGTGGACGGACGGCTACGTGGACGGGGTGGCCAGCGTGGCGGACGACTTCCCCGGCCTGGGCGACGCGGAGCTGCGCGCCGGCCCGGCGCAGGCGGCGAACCTGCCGGCGCCGAAGCTCGACGTGCTGGCCGACACCAGCGCCGGCGGTGAGCGCACGCTGCGGCTGCGGCTCACCCCGCAGCGGGCGGTCCGGCTCGCCACCCTGCACGTCGACACGGCGACCGCCACCGTGGTGCGCGCCGAGGTGGCCGGCCGTCCAGTGCCCGTGGAGCCCCGCGCGGGCAGGTGGGGCTTCGGACTGGTCTTCCACGCCCCACCGTCGGAGGGCGTCGAGGTCACGTTGACGCTGCGGCCGATCGCCGCGCAGGTGGCGCTGCGGGCGATGGACGCCAGTGACGGGCTGGACGCGCTGCCCGGCTTCCGGCCCCGGCCGCCGGCCGTCGGCGTCGTCGGATCACACAGCTCCGAGATGCTGGCGGTCGCCCGCACGTATCCCCTCTGAGAAGAAAAACCGGTGGTCCGGCGGCACGAATCAGCCGCCGGACCACAGTCGTTGGAATTGCGTTTCGGTCAGCTCACCGGCTCGGGTTGACCGGAGCCGATACGCCGCCAGCGGTTTCCGTCATGATCGGTGAAGGTGAGCTCCACCAGAACGGTGTCGGTCGCCGCTTGTAGCCGATGCTCCGCCGTGACGGTGACGAACAGATCCGAACTTTCCCGGCCGTGGATCCGGCGGACCTGTTTCGCACCGGCCAGGTCCACGGGGGTGCCCTCCGGATCGTCGGACGGGACCAGTCGCGGCAGCGCCGTCACGTCCAGGACCGGCGCGTCACTCTCGTTGGCCACGGTCACCCGCAGCACCGACTTGCCCCGGATCTCGGCCACCGCCGAGACCAGCCGGGCCTGGGTGGCGCGGAACCGCAGCTCGTCGGTGCGCCGGGCGCGGATCTCCCGGCGCAGCCCGAGATAGACGAAGAGCACACTCGCGATGGAGCCGAGCGCGCCGAACCAGTCCGGCACCGAACCCCAGTCGGCCACATCGTCGTACGGCAACCAGTTCATGCGTCCATCGTGGAACCGCCGCGCGAGGAACGAGCACGGCGGATCGGCCCGAATGGACGGCGAATTGGAATTCGCGGCGCCGATTCCGGTCAGCCGGGCGACCTAAACGGAGAGTGTGCAAGCCAGTACGGTGGTGGATACCCTTGCGGTTGACGTAGGGCGGGTGACTATCCCTCCGAATGTCCACTCAGTGGACATGATCTTTTCTGCCACCCGCCGCGCCGCAATTTCGCCACCGAAGGGGGACCGCATTGACTGCGGACGTTCCACCCGAGGATGCGGGCGTGCGCCGGCCGGCCTACGACCGACCGAGTCGCGTCTCCGTCGACCCGCCACTCGGGCGCCTGGACAGCCCGCTGCACGGCCGGGACGACCTGATCGACGAGATCATGCATCCGGCAGACGCCGACGGCGAACAGCCGTCGGTGCACATCCTGTGCGGCATGGGCGGCTCCGGCAAGAGCCACGTGGCCCTGGAGATCGCCCGCCGGGCCCGAGCGGACGGCCGGACCGTCTGGTGGGTGCAGGCCGGTCGGCTCAACTCCGGAATGCGCGAGGTGGTCAGTCAGCTCGGCGCCTCGGAGAGCCAGGTCGACCAGGCGTGGGCCGGCATGATCAGCGCGACCGACCTGGTCTGGCGCTACCTCAACCAGGCCCAGCAGCCCTGGCTGCTGATCTTCGACAGCGTGGACGAGCCCGGCACGCTCGGCCCCACCGACGGGGTGCTCGCCGACGGCACCGGCTGGCTGCGCAGGCCGGAGGCCGAGGACGGGATGGTCCTGGTGACCACCCGGGACGGCAACCGGGCGACCTGGGGCACCTGGTCGATTCTGCACCAGGTGCGCCCGCTCGACGCCGACGCCGGGGCGCAGGTGCTCATCGACCGGGCCGGCGCGCAGGCCGGCGGCCTCGACGACGCCCGCGAACTGGCCCGCGAGCTGGGCGGGTTGCCGCTGGCGCTGCGGGCGGCCGGCAACTACCTCCGCTCGGTCAACGCCAGCCCGGTCTGGCGCGGCTCGTCCACCATCACCACCTTCGCCGACTACCGCTGGGCGGTGCAACGCCGGTTCCGCTCGCCGCGCGACGCCGCCGACGTCGACCTCGACGAGTCGCTCGGTCTGGAGATCGTCCGCGAGGTCGACGACATCTCACTGGACCTGCTGGCCCGCCGCCAGCTCCAGCAGAGCCGACCGCTGCTCAACGTGCTGGCCTGCCTCAGCATCTCCCCGGTGCCCTACGAGGTGGTGCTCAAGCCGGCCATCCTGGCCGGGTCGCCCCTGTTCGAAGGGCTTACCGCCCGGCAGCGGGTGAAGGTGCTGGAGGGCATCGGCGACCTCGCCCTGGTCGACTTCGACGTCCAGGAGGACGTCACCGACCCGGCCTTCGCGCACGTGCTGTCGCTGCACCCGCTGGTGCACGCGATGTTCCGCGACCGCGACGAGGTTCGCGAGCAGATCGCCGAATACCACGGCGTGGTCATGAAGCTGCTGCTCGCCGCCACCGAGGGGCAGAGCCCGGACGACTCGGCGGTCTGGGCCAACTGGGACGTGCTGGTGCCGCACCTCGTCGAGGCGGTACGCGAATACCTCGTGCCGCAGCGGCAGAAGCACGACCCCGAGACCGTACGCCGGGCGCTGGAGCTGACCCGGCTCACCGCCCGCTACCTCATCGCGATCGGCCTGCCGGGCTCGGCCTTCGACATCCTCGACCCGATCGTGCGGGGCTGCGCCGCGTACGACCACGACCTGGACCGGCCCCAGGTGCTGGCGCTGCGCCACGAGCTGGGCCGCACCTGGCTGGAGCGCAACCAACCGGAGATGGCCGACCGGGTGCTGCGCGACGTGATCGCCGACCGCACCCGCGTGCTGGGCAGCGACGACCCCGACACCCTCGCCAGCCGGCACAAGCTCACCAAGGCGATCATGGCGCAGCGCCAGTGGCCGGAGGCCGAGTCGGAGCTGCGGCAGATCGTCGCCGCCGAGGACCAGGTCCGTGGGCCCGAGCACTGGGACACGATGATCGTGCGGCACAGCCTCGCGCTGGCCGTCCTCGCCCAGCACCGGGCCCCCGAGGCGGAGGAGATGCTGCACGCCATCCTGGAGGTCCGCTACCGGCTGTGGCCGCTCAACCAGCCCGAGACGTGGCAGGCCCGGCACACGCTGGCCCGGTGCATGCAGGAGCAGGGCCGCCTCGCCGAGGCGGAGGCGGAGCTGCGGGCCACCCTGGCCACCGTGGAGCCCCGGCACGCCGACCGCAGCGAGGTGCTCGCCATCCGGGCCACGCTCGCCGTGGTGCTGCTGCTCGACGGGCAGGTCGACGCGGCGATCGGGGTGTACGAGCACCTGCTGGCCGACCGGCGGCGGCTGCTCGGGGACACCCACCTGGACACCCTCCAGGTGGAGCACGCCCTGCGCCGCCTGCGCAACGGCGGCTGACCCGTCAGTGCGGCGCCGCCGGGCCCAGGTCGCTCGGGTCGGTGTTGCCACCGCAGACGATCAGCGCCACGCGCTCCCCCGCCTGCGGCACGTACGCCCCGCCGACCAGCGCGGCCAACGCGGCGGCGCCGCCCAGCTCGGCGGCGACCCGCAGCTCCGACCAGAGCAGCCGACGCGCCCGCACCAGGTCCTCGTCGCGCACCAGCACGGACACCACGCCGGTACGACGGGCGGTGTCGAACGCGATGTCGCCGATCCGGCGAGCGCCCAGCGAGTCCGTGGCGATGCCGCCCACCTCGATGTCGACCGGTCGGCCCGCCTTGAGGGCGGCGTGCAGGGTGGGGATCTGCTCCGGCTCGACGGCGACGACGCGTACCGACCCGTCGAACCAGGTCGCGATGCCCGACACCAGCCCGCCGCCGCCGACCGCCACCAGCACGGTGTCGATCCCGTCGAGCTGGCGTTCCAACTCCCGACCCACGGTGCCCTGACCGGCCACCACCTCCGGCTGGTCGTACGCGTGCACCACCAGCGCCCCGGTCTCGCCGGCCCGCTCGGTGCTGGCCGCCAACGCCTCGGCGTAGTGCTGGCCCACCTGCCGCACCTGCGCGCCCAGGCCGGCCAGCCGCTGCACCTTGACCGGCGAGGCGGTGACCGGCACGAAGACCTCCGCCGGCACGCCCAGCGACCGGGCCGCGTACGCGACCGCGAGGCCGTGATTGCCCCCCGAGGCGGCGATCACCCCGGCCGACGGCAGCGAACCCTGGAGCATCCGGTTGAACGCGCCGCGCGGCTTGAACGAGCCGGTGTGCTGGTGCAGCTCCAGCTTGAGGCTCAGCAGACCGGGCACGCCCAGGTCGGCGCCGTCGACGGAGATGACCGGCGTCTGCCGGACCCGACCCTGCACCAGCGCCGCAGCCGCCTCGACGTCGCTCTTGTCCACCATGGGGAAACGCCCTTCGCTACGACCAGAGAGCCAGTCGACCGTCGTCGGTGAGCCCGACGAAGCATCCTATGGAGATTCGCCGGCCATCCGTCGCCGGACGCACCGTGTGATAGTGACGCGGGTCAAACAGAAATCCCTCTCCCAGTTCGGGCCGCAACGTCAACGACTGCGCGCCGTCGGCCACCGACTCGTGATAGCCGTACCCGCCGGGAATCCGCAGGTCCTCGTCGCTCGGCTGCCACCGGCGACGCCACAGCACCGTCTCACCGCCGACGGGCGGCACCCGGACGTAGATGTTGAACGCCAACTGGGCCACCACCTCCGCGTCGAGCAGCCGGCCGGCGTACTCCCGGACCGCGTCGTCGAAGTGCATCTGCAGGCCGGCGTTGATCTCGCGGACGATGCCGACGTGCATCTCCCGCCGCTGCCGCCGCCCGGGTGCCACATCCGGCCAGGCCGACCGGAACGCGGCCAGGCACAGCTCGCGCGGCGCGTCCGGCAGACCCAGCGCGGACCAGCCCTTCTCGGCGGCACGAGCCGCCTCCCAGTAGTCGTCGCGCAGGTCACCGCCGTCCCGGTGATCGTTGATGGCCGGGCCGAACTTGGCGACGACGGGAAACACCCGGCTCTCGTCGTAACGGTCCATCTCCGCGTCGGCGAGTGCCGCGGTGATCGCGTGGCAGCGGGCGGCGGGCAGCAGCCCCGGCACCCGGACGGCGGCGATCCGCCCCGCCACGAGCCCGGCGACGTCTGACCGGGTGATCACCGCGGACTCGACGGCCACGAACAACGGATCGGTTCTGCTCGGTTGCCGCACGGCGGTCCTCCCGTACCGAAGATCCCTCACCGGACAAGTCGCGCCCCCCGACCCGCGCACGGTGCAATGTAGCCACCGGCGGCAAACCCGCACCGCACCATTGACCGCAGCGCATGTCGTGAACACTTCCGCAGTTCAAGGGCGGGGTGGCGGATGCGCCGTTACCATCGGCCCCACCAGGGGTACGTCACACCGAGCCGTACGGCGGGTCGATTCCACCGATCGGGGAATGGTGACGACTTCCGGCCCGGTGGATGATGCGAGTAGTTCGAATGCGGACGAGGAGTTCGATTATGGCTGGCGCCGGCCCGACCGATCTTGACGCGTACGTCGACCGCCTGGAGATGGCGCGTCGAATAGCCCGGGAAATGATCGAGTCCGACCACCTCGCTCTGGAGCTGGCCGTACGGCAGCGCCCACAGTGCTGGTCCCGTCGCCCGGTCGTGCACACCTCCCGCACCGACGCCTGACTCGCGGGGCCACCAAATGTGGCACGGCCGGGCAGAATGCCACCCATGCGCCGGCTCGCCACCGTTCTCTGCCTGCTGACTGCCGCGGTGCCGGGAGTGGTTGCCTGCGCGGCTCCCCAGACAAGGCCCGGAGACGGCTCCGCCGTGTGGGGCACCTACGAGGCCGAGGTGAGCGGCGTGACCCCCGGTCCGGGCGACCGGGCGGTCACCGTGCACGTCAAGGCGCTCGCCGGTCGCGACGGCTGCTCGCGCAACGTCCAGGTCGGCCACCACGAGGAGGAGAACGGCGTCATCTTCGCCAACATCGTGCAGGAGTCGGCCGAGTCGGACACGTTCGGCGCCTGCCCGACCTTCGCGCCCGCCGAGGTGACCCTCACGTCGGCGGAGCCGATCGGCGACCGTCCGCTGTCGCTCAACCAGAAGACGTGGGCGCTGAAGAACGGCGCCTACACCCGGTGTGACGAGAACCTGGGTTGCAACCCACCGAAGGACCGCTGCGACCCGACCTGGACGCGCGCGGCCGTACGCGGGATGGACGTGTCCCGCCACTCGCAGGGTCACGTCGAAGCCTGCGACGGGACGTGGCTGGTCATGACGGTGGCCGACGACCCGACATCGTGCGGCGCCGAGCCACGCCCTGGGTGCGAGGTGAACACCGCCGTGCGGCGCTACTTCCTGCGTAACGAGCCGGCCGGATGGTCGATTGTCGCCCGAACCACGTCGGGTGGGTGCGACGCGGTCCGCGAGGCCGCGCCTGCCTTCCCCCGGAATCTCTGTGCCAACCTGGAACCGACGGCCCGGCTCGTCACCGTGGCACCAACGCCGCCGCCCGATCGGCCGGGCGGCTGATCAGACGACAGCCGCTACTTCCAGCGGCATTGATCTTTGCCGGGGATGCTTCCGAAGGACGAGATTGCGATTGGCATTCCGACAGAGGAAAGCTTGTTTGGCAGGCTACGCACAGCGGTCAAAGTTGAGTCAAACCAGCATCAAGTTGCCCCAACTCAGCGTCCTCGGCCGTCCAGTCCAGCCACCCCGGCCACATCCGATCGCCCCTGGCCATCCCGTCGGCCTTCGTCCGCGCCTCGGTGGAGTGGGTGGGGCCTGCCCGGACGGAGGTGGTCGGGATGGCGTCACATCCCGGAGTGCCCGAGGACCCCGCCAGAGGCCCCGCCCTCCCTGGCACAGCCGGAAGAACTGGCCGCAGCATGCCTAGGCGTGCTGCGGGTAGGCGTGCACGCGGCAGCGTTGCCACCTGGTACCACAGGTAGTACCATCGAGGCGTGCCCTCGGTAAACAAGATCATAGAAGCGATGCGAAGCAACCCGCAGAACATCGCCTACAACGATCTCAAGAGGGTCTGCAAGCACTACTTCGGGGAGCCCCGACAAGACGGGACTTCCCACGCGGTTTTCAAGATGCCGTGGGCGGGGGACCCGCGCGTGAATATTCAAGACGATAGAGGCAAGGCAAAGGCATACCAGGTACGGCAAGTGCTAAAGGCGATCGAGAAGAAGGAGGCCATGTGATGCAGACCGTTGCCGATCCAGAGGTAACTCACTATACCTACCGCGTTACATGGTCGGCCCAGGACAACGAGTTCGTCGCCACCTGCGCCGAGTTTCCTTCCCTTTCGTGGCTGGCTTCCTCTCAAATCGAGGCCCTGCAGGGACTCGAACAGCTACTGCGTGAGGTGATCGCGGACATGGAGCAGCAAGGCGAGGAGGTGCCGGAGCCATTCGCCGAACGTAGCTACTCAGGCAAGTTCAATGTCCGCGTCGGAGAAAGCCTGCACCGCGAGCTGGCAACCCATGCCGCCGAGGATGGACTGAGCCTCAACCAATATGTCGTACGGAAGCTGACAGCAGCCTGATCAACGCGAAAGGCCCGGCTCCCGCAAGGAAGCCGGGCCGCGTCGGATACCACTTCAGCCGATGCAGGGCGAGCCCCGACGCCGGAAACCGTGGTCAATGCGAAGCCGCACTGATTGGTGGATCTGCAGATCCTCTAGTTCGTCGTGAGCCACCTGCTGCCGACGAGCGAGGACCGCACCCGCCGCGTCATCGACAAGGCGCTAGGCGAGGACCAGGACCCGGAGGACGCTCCCGAGCCCGGCAACGGCCTGGAGACGGCATGATCTTGTTTCGGACCCGCCGCCAAAGACCTCAGCCGCAGGTCAGGGCGCATGCCGTCGCTACTTCCAGCGGAAGTGGACGAAGAGGCGGCCGAAGTTCTTCGAGTCCTTCTCGACGCGGTGGTAGAGCTGTTTGACGTCCTTCTGGTCGAGGAACCGCAGCACCCGCTTCTTGAGCTGCCCCGACCCCTTGCCCGGGATGATCTCCACGAGGGTGGCCTTCTTCGCCACCGCCTCGTCCATGATCCCGCGCAGCGCGCGGTCGATGTCCTGGCCCTTGTTGAAGATGTCGTGCAGGTCCAGCTTGAGCTTCATGCCGCAGCCCCCGGCCGGTCAGGTCCCATGTCCGCCATCCTAGGCACGCCCGTCGGCCCGTCCGCCGGACGACGAAGGGGCGGTCCTGCGGACCGCCCCTTCGTCATCACCAGGTCTCCGCTCAGCGCGTGCCGCCCACTCGGGTCTCCACCCGCTGCAGCGCGATCCGGTAGTCGTCGTTGGCCGCGTACATCGCTGCGGCGATCCGCAGGTGCCGCAGCGCGTCGGTGTGCCGGTTCAGCCGCTCCAGCGTCCGGCCCAGCACGTGGTGCGCGTAGTGGTCGCTCGGGTCCCGGTCGACGAGCTCCCGCAGCTGCTCCTCGGCCCGGTTGAGCTGGGCAGACTGGAAGTACGCCCGGGCCAGCAGCTGCCGGACAGCGGCGTTGCCGGGTTCGGCGTCGACGATCGGCTCCAGCAGTCGGGCCGCTCGGCTCGGGTCACCGGTTTCGAAGAACATGGTCGCCCGCCGGTAGTCCGCCAGAAGATCCATCTGCCCACCTCCTCGGGTCGCGCCGTCACCTGTTCCGACGCTGGCACAACACTCGACGTTTGGCGACTGTTCCCCGGGTGGAAATAGGGTCAGGCGCGAGCGTCCCGGCGGCCGGCGGCCAGCTCCCAGGCGCGGACGCCGCCGACGATCCCGGCCGTGTTCGGCACCACCACCACATCGTCGCCCATCCGGGCCAGCTGCTCCGGCCGGATCAGCCGGGAGTTGCCCCCGCCCAGGTAGAGCCGGTCCCACCGGAACACCGGGCGCAGCCCGTCCACCACCTGCCGGATCCGCCGGGACCAGAAGGCGTCGCCGAGCCGCCGACGCTCCGGCTCACCCACGTACGTGTCGTAGGTGGTGCCCCAGCGCACCGGCGCGTGCGACAGCTCCAGGTGCGGTGCGAGCACGCCGCCGTCGAAGAGGGCGCTGCCCAGCCCGGTTCCCAGGGTCAACACCAGTTCACAGCCGGTGCCGGCGACCACACCCGCTCCGTGCACCTCGGCGTCGTTGAGCACCAGCGCGGGCACCCCGAACGCGTCGGCCAGCGCGCCTCGCGCGTCCCAGCCGGACCACTCGGCCAGCAGGTCCGGGTCGATGCGGGAGCGGGGGCCGCTGCGGGTGACGTAGTGCGGGGTGGCCACCACCACGCCGTGCCGGATCATCCCGGGTACGCCGACCGTCAGCCGGTCCGCCGTGGGCAGCCGCCCGCCCAGCTCCAGCAGGGTCCGGACGAACAGGGCGGGAGGCAGCGGGTACGGGGTCGGCACCCGCAGCGGGCGGGCGCGCATCGTGCCGGCCTCGTCGAGGACCGACGCCTTGATGCCCCCGCCACCGCAGTCGATCGCCAGAGTGGTCACCACGCCGTTGAGTCTGCCCGCTGCCGTCGGCTCTTATGCGAGCAGCCGGATAGGCTGCCGTCCTGATGAGCGCCACGATGATCGTCAAGGACCTGGCCGCCGGGCACGGGGACCGCCCACTCTTCTCCGGGTTGGACCTGGTCGTCGCCCCGGGCGACGTGGTCGGCCTGGTCGGGCCGAACGGGGCCGGCAAGTCGACGCTGCTGCGTACCCTCGCCGGATTGTTGCCGGTCGAGGCCGGCAGCGTGCGACTCAGCCCGCCCACCGCGAGCGTCGGGCACCTGCCGCAGGAGCCGGAACGGCGACCGGGCGAGACCGTACGCGACTTCCTGGCCCGCCGGACCGGGGTGACCGCCGCCCAGGCGGCGCTGGACGCGGCCACCGAGGCGCTGACCGCCGGGACGGCGGGCGCCGACGACGCGTACGCCGACGCGCTGGAGCGCTGGCTCGCCCTCGGCGGCGCGGACCTGGACGAACGCGCCGAGCAGGTGAGCGCCGACCTCGGGCTCGCGGTCGACCTGGACCACCCGACGACCGGGCTCTCCGGCGGTCAGGCCGCCCGCGCCGGGCTGGCGTCGCTGCTGCTCAGCCGGTACGACGTGTTCCTGCTCGACGAGCCGACCAACGACCTGGACCTGGCCGGCCTGGAGCGGCTGGAGGAGTTCGTCACCGGGTTGCGGGCCGGCACGGTGCTGGTCAGCCACGACCGGGAGTTCCTCACCCGCACCGTGACCCGGGTGGTGGAGCTGGACCTGCCGCAGCAGCAGGTGCACCACTACGGCGGCGGTTACGCGGCCTATCTGGAGGAGCGCGAGGTGGCGCGGCGGCACGCCCGCGCCGACTTCGAGGAGTACGCCGACACCAAGGCCGGCCTGGAGGCGCGGGCCCGCACCCAGCGCGGCTGGATGGACAAGGGCGTGAAGAACGCCCGCCGCAAGGCCACCGACAACGACAAGATCGGCCGCAAGTTCCGCAGCGAGGCGAGCGAGAAGCAGGCCGCCAAGGCCAAGCAGACCGAGCGGCTGATCGAACGGCTCGACGTGGTCGAGGAGCCCCGCAAGGAGTGGGAGCTGCGGATGGAGATCGCCGCCGCGCCCCGCGCCGGCGCCGTCGTGGCCACCCTGCGACATGCGGTGGTACGCCGGGGAGGCTTCACCCTCGGGCCGGTCGACCTCCAGATCGACTGGGCGGACCGGGTCGCGGTGACCGGGGCGAACGGTTCGGGCAAGTCCACCCTGCTGGCCGCACTGCTCGGGCGGCTGCCGCTTGACGAGGGCACCGCCTCGCTCGGGCCGGGCGTAGTGGTCGGCGAGGTGGACCAGGCTCGGGGACTGTTCCTCGGCGACGCGCCGCTGATCGACGCGTTCCACGCGGCCGTACCGCATCTGTCGCCGGCGGACGCGCGGACCCTGCTGGCCAAGTTCGGGCTGCGGGCGGCGCACGTGCCGCGGCCGGCGGCGACCCTCTCCCCCGGCGAGCGGACCCGCGCGGCGCTGGCCCTGCTCCAGGGGCGCGGGGTCAACCTGCTGGTGCTCGACGAACCCACCAACCACCTCGACCTGCCCGCCATCGAGCAGCTCGAATCGGCGCTGGCCAGCTACCCCGGCACGCTGCTGCTGGTCACCCACGACCGGCGGATGCTGGCCGCCATCGAGACGAACCGTCGGCTGCGGGTCGACGCCGGGCGGATCGCCGAGGATTGATCCGTGCCGGAGGGCCGGGCCGGGGTGAGAATGACGCCATGCTCAAGTGGGAGTACGCGCTGCTGGTCCGCCGCCGCCAGGCGGCGACCAACGACCTCGGCTGGGAGGTCGTCTTCGTCTGGTACGGCCCGGACGGCTCGATGGTCGACGTGACGCCGTACGGCGACACGGCGCTGGCTCACCTGAACCGGGCCGGCGACCAGGGCTGGGAACTGGTCGCGATGAGCGAGGACCCGTCCCTGCCCGGCCACAACGAGTTGCACCGCTATCACCTGAAGCGGCCGAGGGCCGCCGCCCCGCAACCCCGCCAGCGGATGCGCGGCAGCCGGCGCACCCTGTCCGGCTGACCCGGCCGTCCGCCGGGCCGATGGCCCTGGTGGCCGCCGTGGGCTGCGACACGCCTGCGACGAGGCGGCGGCCCTACGGCGTGGTGGACGAGCGGGGCATACCGGGCGCGAATGCGGGTAACGCGCGGCGGGAGGTGGCCCGAATGGTCGCTTTGGCACAGACTCCGCCCTCGGCCGACCGGCTGCGGTTGATCGACGAATCCCTCGCGCAGGCGTGGGCGGACCAGGCCCGGCACGACGACCGGCTGCGTGCTCTGGCGGTCGAGGTGCGGTTCGACCGGGGGGTCGCCCATCTCACCGGAGAGGTGGCCGAGCCGGCCGAGCTGCGGCTGGTACGGGACCTGGTGGGACGGCTGGCCGGCGTCTACGGCGTCTGGTGCCGGGTCGGCGTCGGCGGGCGGGCACCGGTGGTGGTGGACCTCGGTTGCGGTCCGACCAAGCAGTGGTCGGGCAACCTGGGGCTGGACATCTACCCGGCGCCGGGGGTGGACGCGGTCGCGGATCTGTCCGGCTCGCTGCCGCTCGCCGACGATTCGGTGGACGTCCTCTTCGCGGTGCACATCCTGGAGCACCTGATCGACTTCCTGCCGCTGGTGGACGAGTGCCATCGGGTCCTCCGTCCGGGTGGCATGCTGCACGTGATGAGCCCCTGGTGGGGGCACGTGAACGCGGTTGCCGACCCGACTCACGTCCGGCTGATGGATGTGCAGACGTTCAAGGGGATCTGCCAGCTCCGGCCGCCGGGCACCCCGCGGTGGTACCCGCTGCACGCGGGCTGCGACGGCGCCTCGATCTTCGCCGATCTGACCCCCCTCCCCCCAGAGGCCGACCCGGCACCCCGGTCCCACCTGGCCCGCTTCTTCGACTAGGGCCTGGTGGACTCGCGGATCTCCAGGCGGTACGGGGCGGAGAGTTCCTTTGCCGGGGCGGTGCGGTCGCCGTCCAGGCGGTGGGCCAGGAGTTCGACGGCCAGTTGGGCGATCCGCTCCTTGTCCGGGGCGACCGTGCTCAGTGTCGGGATCGAGAACCTGCCGTCCTCGATGTCGTCGAAGCCGACCACCGCCACGTCCTCGGGCACCCGCAGGCCGGCCTCGTGCAGGGCGCGCAGGGCGCCCAGGGCGAGCGTGTCGTTGAAGCAGAAGACGGCGTCGGGGCGTACCCCCGCGGTGAGCAGGCCGCGCATCGCGGCCGCGCCGTCGGCGCGGTGCCAGGCCGGCGCGGGCGCCACGAGGGCTTCGTCGTAGGCCAGGCCGGCGGCGCGCAGCGCCTCGGCGTAGCCGGCCAGGCGCAGGCGGGCGCTGGCGCCCTCGTCGGTGCGCTGCGAGCCGATCGCCGCGATCCGGCGGCGGCCGAGCTGGATCAGGTGGTCGGTGATCTCGCGGGCGGCGGTCACGTTGTCGATCACCACGCGATCGGCGGGGCCGTGGTCGACCCGCTCACCGAGCAGCACCATCGGGGTGCCGTCCAGACCGGCCAGGTCCTCGGCGGTGAGCGCCAGCGGGCTGAAGATCAGCCCGTCGATCAGGTGGTCGGTGATGCCGGAGGCGACCACCCGTTCCTGCTCGCGCCGGCCGCCGGTCTGGTCGATGAGCACCGTCCAGCCGTAGTCGGCGGCGGCGGTGACCACGTAGCGGGCGAGTTCCGCGAAGTACGGGATGTCCAGTTCCGGCACCGCCAGGGCGATCACCCCGGTACGTCCCTTGCGCAGGTGGCGGGCGGAGAGGTTGGGCCGGTAGTTCAGTTCGGCGATGGCCTCCTCGACCCGGGCGCGGGTGTCCGGACGTACGTGCACGTAGCCGTTCACCACGTTGGAGACGGTCTTCACCGAGACGCCCGCCCGTTCGGCCACGTCCTTGAGCCTGTTTCGCACGCCGCAACCTCCCCGATGCAACCCAGCGCACCATACCTCGTCATCAGCTCTTTACAACGTTGACTACAACGTTGTAGAAACGAGGGACGCCGGGTGGGCGGTGACTGCGGTCACCCGGTTCCGGCACTGAGGAAAGGTGGCATCCCTTGCGGACCGCGCAGCTCACGATCGACCCGGCCTTCTCGATCGGGCCGGCCGACCGACGTCTCTTCGGCTCGTTCGTCGAGCACATGGGGCGGTGCGTCTACGGCGGCATCTACGAGCCCGGCCACCCCAACGCCGACTCCCGCGGCCTGCGCCGCGACGTGCTGGACCTGACCCGCGAGCTGGGCGTCTCGGTGGTCCGCTACCCGGGCGGCAACTTCGTCTCCGGCTACCGCTGGGAGGACGGCGTCGGCCCGGTCGGGAACCGGCCGCGCCGGCTCGACCTGGCGTGGAAGACGATCGAGACCAACGCGTTCGGGCTGGACGAGTTCATGACCTGGGCCGCCGAGGCCGGTGTCGAGCCGATGATGGCGGTCAACCTGGGCACCCGGGGCGTCCAGGAGGCGCTCGACCTGCTGGAGTACGCGAACCACCCGGGCGGCACCGAGCTGTCCGACCTGCGCCGCAAGCACGGCGCGGAGGACCCGTACGGCGTGCAGCTGTGGTGCCTGGGCAACGAGATGGACGGCCCGTGGCAGGTCGGCCACAAGACCGCCGACGAGTACGGGCGGCTGGCCGCCGAGGCGGCCCGCGCGATGAAGATGATCGACCCGTCGATCAGCCTGGTCGCCTGCGGCAGCTCCAACCGGCGGATGCCCACGTTCGCCGCGTGGGAGGCGACCGTGCTGGAGCACACCTACGAGCACGTCGACTACATCTCGGCGCACACCTACTACGACCCGTCCGACGGCGACCAGGCAAGCATCCTGGCGTCGGCCGTCGACATGGACAACTTCATCACCGAGGTCGTCGCGACGGCCGACCACGTGGCCGCCAAGCGGCGGCAGAAGCGCAAGCTGAAGATCTCGTTCGACGAGTGGAACGTCTGGTACGAGTCCCGCCTCCAGGCCGACCTGGACCGGCGTGGCTGGGTCGAGGCGCCCGCGCTGATCGAGGACGACTTCACGGCGGTGGACGCGGTGGTGGTCGGCGACCTGCTGATCACCCTGCTCCGGCACGCCGACCGGGTCGGGGTCGCCGCCCAAGCCCAGTTGGCCAACGTGATCGCGCCGATCCGCACCCGCAACGGCGGCCCGGCCTGGCGGCAGAGCATCTTCCACCCGTTCGCGCTGACCGCCCGGTACGCCCGGGGCACCGTGCTGCGCACCGAGCCGGTGTCGCCGCGCTACGACACGAAGAAGTACGGGGACGTGCCGGTGCTCGACACGGTCGCCGTGCACGACGAGGAGACCGGCGAGCTGACCATCTTCGCGACGAACCGTGACACGACGGACCTCGCATTGGACATCGACCTGCGCGGCCTGCCGGGACTATCCGGTCAATCTTTCCAGAGCATCGCTGCCGGGTCCGACCCGTCGGCGACGAACACCGAGGCCGAGCCCGACCGGGTGACGCCGCGGGAACTGCCCACCCCCACCCCCGACGGCGGCCGGTGCACCGTGCGCCTGCCCGCCGTGTCGTGGAGCGTGCTGCGCTTCGGCCCGACCGGCGTCTGAAGTCGTAACGGTTCTGCGCAGGCACAATTCATCCCGTCCCCCTCCAAGGAGAGATACAGCATGATCCAGAACGACATGAGCCGGCGACGCCTGCTCGGCCTCGGTCTCGGAATCGGTGCCGCGGCCTCGCTGACCCTCGCCGGCTGCGGCGGCGACGACAGCACCTCCGGGCCGGCCGTCGGTAACGGCGGCAAGGAGTACACCGGCCCGAAGGTCGACCTGAAGCTGTGGAACGGGTTCACCGGCGGCGACGGCGACATCTTCAAGGCGCTGGTCAACCAGTTCAACACCGAGCACAAGAACATCGCGGTGTCGGTGGCCACGTACCAGTGGGAGGACTACTACAACAAGCTCCCCGGTGCTGCCTCCAGCGGCAACGGCCCGGACATCGCGGTCATGCACATGGACCAGCTCGCCACCTTCGCCGCTCGTGGCGTGATCACCGAGCTGGACGACGTGGCCAAGAACCTGGAGCTCTCCGAGGGCGACTTCGCCCCGACCGTCTGGAAGGGCGGGATCTACAACAACAAGCGGTACGGCATCCCGCTGGACATGCACCCGCTGGGCTTCTACTACAACAAGGCCGTCATGCAGAAGGCCGGCCTCGACCCGAACAAGCCGCCGACGACGAAGGACGACTACACGGCGGCCCTGGTCGAGCTGAAGAAGGCCGGTGTGCAGGGCTTCTGGGTCAGCCCGTTCCAGTTCACCGGCGGCATGACGTTCTACTCGCTGCTTAACCAGTGGGGCGCCACCCTCTTCGACGCCGAGGTGGCCAAGGCGACGTTCAACTCCGACCCGGCGGTCGAGGCGTGCACCTGGCTGGTCGACGTGATCAAGCAGGGCTACTCGCCGGCCAACGTCGGACAGGACGCCGACTACCTGGCGTTCAAGAGCGGCAAGAACGCCTTCACCTGGAACGGCATCTGGCAGATCAACGACCTCAAGAAGAGCCCCGAGGTCCAGTGGGGTGTCGCCCCGCTCCCCCAGATCGGCAGCAAGCCGTCCGCCTGGGCCAACTCGCACAACTTCACGATCGTGAAGCAGCGGGCCAACGACGCCAACAAGGTCTCCGGGGCGAAGGTCTTCATCAACTGGCTGAGCCAGCACTCGCTGGACTGGGCCAAGGGCGGGCAGATCCCGGCCCGCAAGGAGGTCCGTGAGGGCGCCGAGTTCAAGGCGCTGCCGGAGATCTCGTCGCTCGCTCCCGAGCTGGAGTACGCGGCCTTCCCGCCGGCGGCCCCGGGTCTGGGCGAGGTCATGACGACCTTCTACAACTCGTTCAACGAGGCCGCGCTGGGCAAGAAGTCGCCCAAGCAGGCGCTCGACGACGGGGTGTCCAAGGCCAACAAGCAGCTTGAGGACAACCGCAAGAAGTACGGGAGCTGATCACCCGTGGCGGACGTGATCGAGGTCGGGGCGGCGCGCGGTGACGCGCCGCCCCCGGCGGCCAACGCAGCCCGCCGGGGCGCCTCGGCGCGCCGGACCGGACGGGCGACGCCATACCTGTTCCTCGCCCCGTACCTGGTCCTGTTCGGGGTCTTCGGCCTGCTGCCGATCATCCTCGGCCTCTGGCTGAGCGTGCACCAGTGGGACTTCCAGCTGCCCAACCGACCCTTCGTCGGATTCGACAACTACAAGCAGCTGTTCTCCAGCGACTCCGCCGTCTACGGCGACTGGTGGCAGAGCGTCCGGGCCACCGCGATCTTCACGGTGCTGTCGGTGCCGCTGCTGGTGGTCGTACCCCTCGGGCTGGCGCTGCTGTTGAACCGCTCCTTCCCGGGCCGCACCTTCTTCCGGGCGATCTACTTCGCCCCGTACGTGCTGGGCGTGGCGGTGATCGGCCTGCTCTGGCGGTTCCTGCTCGACGCCAACCTGGGCCTGGTCAACCGGCTCCTCGGAGTCGTCGGGCTGCCGTCGGACACCCCGTGGGTGACCAACATGCCGTGGGCGTGGATCTCCCTGGTCGGGGTGACCGTCTGGTGGACCTCCGGCTTCAACGCGGTGATCTACCTGGCCGGTCTGCAGGACATCTCGCCGGAGCTGTACGAGGCGGCGCGGATGGACGGCGCCAACGCGTGGCAGCGGTTCCGCAACGTCACCCTGCCCGGGCTGCGGCCGGTGCTGCTCTTCGTGATCACCACGACGGTGCTCGCCTCGGCGAACATGTTCGGTCAGTCGTTCCTGATCACCCAGGGAGCGCCGGGCACGGAGACCCGCACTGTGGTGTGGTTCATCGTCGAGGAGGGCCTGCGCAACAACAACGCCGGTCGAGCCGCCGCGATGAGCATCGTGTTCGCCCTGCTGCTGGCGGTCGTGAGCATCGCCAACTTCCGCCTCTTCCGCTACCGGGAAGACTGAGGGGACCGCCATGACGACGCCCACGCCGACCACCAACGGCTCCGCCCCCGGGCTGCGCCGGGTCGTCTTCTACGCCACTCTGGTCGCACTCACCCTGATCTTCCTGACCCCGCTGGTGTGGATGGTCATCACCTCGCTGAAGACCTACACCGCCGCCCAGCAGATCCCGCCGAGCTGGCTGCCGAACCCGCTGGCGGGGTACGGCTACGAGCAGATCATCAGCAACTCGGCGAACCCGGTGCTGCGCTGGTTCCTCAACAGCATGGTGGCCGCCACGCTGCACTCGCTGCTGGTGCTGGTGACGGCCTCGATGGCCGCGTACTCGCTGGCTCGCCTGCGGTTCCGCGGACGCGGGGTGACCTTCGCGTTGATCGTCGGGACGCTGTTCATCCCGCCGACCTCGCTGATCATCCCGAACTTCCTGATCGTCGACCAGCTCAACTGGATCGACACCCTCGCCGTGGTGGTGGTGCCCGGCGCGGCGAGCGCGTTCGGGGTGTTCTTCCTGCGGCAGTTCTTCCTGTCGCTGCCGAGCGAGCTGGAGGAGGCCGCCACCCTCGACGGCGCCAACCAGTGGCAGATCTTCTTCAAGGTGGTGCTGCCGCTGTCCAAGCCGGCGCTGGCCACCCTGGCCGTGTTGTCGTTCCTGACCAACTGGAACGACTTCCTGTGGCCGATCTTCGTGCTGTTCAGCCCGGAGAAGTTGACGCTGCCTCCGGGCCTGGGCCTGCTCCAGGGCTCGTACGTCACCGACTACCCGGTGATCATGGCGGGTGCGGTGCTGGCCAGCCTGCCGGTGCTGATCCTCTTCGTGCTCGCGCAGCGGCACATCATCCAGGGCGTCTCCCGCAGCGGTCTGAAGGGATGACGCGGGCGACAACTCGGCGAGTCGGCGCGGCGGCGGTCACCCTCGCCGCCGCGCTGCTCGTCACGGGCTGTTCCGACGGCGACGAACCCACCTACACGAGCAACGGGAGCGGCACCAGGATGTTCACCAACCCCGTCGTCAGCACCGACGCCCCGGACCCGCAGGCCATCCAGGTGGGCGACACCTGGTACCTGTTCCACACCAACTCGCAGGGCCGCAACGTCCCGGTGCGCACCTCGACGAATCTGGTCGACTGGACCGAGGCGGAGGACGCCCTGCCGACGCTGCCGGACTGGGCGGACCCCGGCAAGACCTGGGCGCCGGAGGCGATCGAGCTGGCACCGGAGAAGTTCCTGCTCTACTACACCGTCGCGGGCCGGGAGTCGGGCCGGCAGTGCGTCGGGCGGGCGGTGGCCAGCGCGCCGCAGGGGCCGTACTCCGACGACGCGACCGGCCCGCTGATCTGCCAGGCCGAGTTGGGCGGGGCGATCGACGCCAGCCCGTACCGGGACACCGACGGCAGCCTCTGGCTGCTGTGGAAGAACGACGGCAACGCCATCGGGGTGGACACCTGGCTCTGGTCGCAGCGCCTCGCCGACGACGGCCTGACCCTCGTCGGTGAGCCGACGAAGCTGCTCAAGCAGACCGAGCCGTGGGAGGGCACCCTGATCGAGGGGCCGTTCTTCCACCGCCAGGACGGTCGGCTGCTGCTGTTCTTCGCCGCCAACGCCTATGACCGGGCCGAGTACGCCGAGGGCTACGCGGTCTGCGAGAGCCCGAGCGGGCCGTGCGTGAAGGCCGCCGAGAACCCGATCCTGAAGAGCAACGAGGCCGCCTCCGGCCCGGGCCACGCCTCGATGGTGGTCAAGGACGGCCGCACCTGGCTGCTGTACCACGCCTGGCCTCCCGGCCAGGAGGGCAGCACCGACCCCGGTCGTCAGGTGTGGCTCGACGAGGTGACCTGGGTCGACGGCAAGCCGGTCGTCAAGGGTCCGACGGCCACGCCGCAGACCCGCCCCTGACCTGGTCAGACGGAAGGGCCCCCGGATCGGGGGCCCTTCCGGCGTTCGTGGGTCAGGCGCTCGGTTCGCGCGGCGCCGGGGCGACGGCGGGTTCGTGCCGGGCCAGCCGGTTGCGGCGGTAGCCGTAGCCGAAGTAGATGACCGCGCCGAGCAGCATCCAGGCCAGGAACCGCAGCCAGGTCTCCACCGACAGGTTGAGCATCAGGTAGAAGCAGGCCAGCGCCGAGACGACCGGCAGCACCGGGGAGAACGGCACCCGGAACGGCCGCTCCAGGTCGGGGCGCTTGCGGCGCAGGATCGGCACCGCGATCGAGACCAGCACGAACGCGCAGAGCGCGCCGATGCTGACCAGGTCGGCCAGGGCGGAGAGCGGCAGGAAGCCGGCCAGCAGCGCGACCGCCACCGTCATGATCGCCGAGATCCGGTACGGGGTGCCCCAGCGCGGGTGCACGGCCGCGATCGAGGGCGGGATCAGGCCGTCCCGGGCGATGGCGAAGCCGATCCGGCCCATCGCCACCAGGTCGACCAGGATGACGCTGGTCAGGCCGGCAACCGCGGCGATGGAGACGAGCGTCGCCGCCCAGCCGGCGCCCACCGACTCGAACGCCGAGGCGATCGGGGCGCCCCGGTCGATCTCGGTGTACGGCACCATGCCGACGAGCACCAGCGAGACGCCGATGTAGAGCACGGTGGAGATCAGCAGCGTGCCGAGCAGGCCCAGGGTGAGGTCCCGCTTGGGCTTGCGCGTCTCCTCGCCCAGGTTGGCGACGGCCTCGAAGCCGGTGTACGCGAAGAAGACCACCGCGGCGGCGCTGAGCACCCCGACGAAACCGAAGACCGACGGCTCCAACCCGAACAGCGCCTGCGTCACCGGCTGCTTGATGCCATCGTCGCCACTGCCGGCGGGCTCGGCCGGCGGGATGAACGGGGTGAGGTTGGCGGCCTTGACGAAGAACAGGCCAGCGACCACCACGAAGACGCAGATCGACACCTTGACCAGCACCAGCAGGTTGGTGATCCGGGCGGACTCCCGGATGCCGACGATCGCCACGATGCCGAGGATCAGCACGATGGCGATCGCGCCGATGTTGACCGTGCTGCCCTCCTCGCCGAACCACCGGGTCGGCAGGTCGAGCAGCTCGGCGAGGTAGCCCGACCAGCCGCGGGCCACCACCGCCGCGCCGAGCGCGAACTCCAGCAGCAGGTCCCACCCGATGATCCAGGCGACGATCTCGCCCATCGTGGCGTACGCGTAGGTGTAGGCGCTGCCGGCGGTCGGCACGCTGGAGGCCAGCTCGGCGTAGCAGAGGGCGGCGAGCAGGGCGACCACGCCGGCGATGGCGAAGGAGATCACCACGCCCGGACCGGCGCTGTCGCGGGCCTCGATCCCGGTGAGCGTGAAGATGCCCGTGCCGATCACGATGCCGATGCCGAAGCCGGTGAGGTCGATCGCGCCGAGCCGCCGCTTGAGCCCCAGTCGGCCGTCGGTGCCGTCGGCGTCGCCCTGGGCTATGACGTCCTTGATTGGTTTGGTTCGCAGCACGGACATGCGCTCACCCCTCCCACCGTGCGACCACCACCATGGCGGCCGGTGACCGGCGTTGCTACCCACCCCGGATCCCGGCCAACCGCCACGGATCATGCCGATCAGGTCACGACGCGGCGTGCGGTCCCGATCACTACCCGCAATCGGGCGCTCGGCGCGAATCGTCCGATCCGGTGACCGGGGAATCGATCAGGCCCGGCCCCTTGCGGGACCGTGCCGAGTGTGGAAATTTCCTACCAGCGGCACATTGCCCACGGCGAATCTTGCCGGGACGCCGCGAGAACCCCTGACACGGGAGCCCCAACGAAGGGACACACCGCATGAAGGCACCTCGACTCGGAGCGGCCGGGCTGGTCGCAGCCCTGCTCGGCACGCTGGTCGCCGCCACCCCCGCCCACCCCGCGAGCGCCGCGACCGATGCCGCCACCACCACCACCTGCGTCACCGACCCGGCCACGCCGAAACGACAGTTCCGGGCGATGTGGATCTCGTCGGTGGTCAACATCGACTGGCCCAGCAAGGCGTCCCAGACCAGCCCGGACCGGATCGCGGCCCAGCAGGCCGAGTACCGGGAACTGCTCGACCTCGCCGAACGGCTGCACCACAACGCCGTCGTGGTGCAGGTCCGACCGACCGCCGACGCGCTCTGGCCCTCGCCGTACGAGCCGTGGTCGGAGTACCTGACCGGCGTACGCGGCCAGGACCCGGGCTGGGACCCGCTGGCCTTCCTGGTCGACGAGTCGCACAAGCGCAACCTGGAGTTCCACGCCTGGTTCAACCCGTACCGCGTCTCCATGCCGGCCCCCGGCGGCGCCGGCGCCGACCTCAACCTGCTCGCCCCCGGCCACCCGGCCCGGGCGCACCCCGACTGGACCTTCGCCTACCCACCGGCCGGCGTGGCCGGCAGCCGGCTCTACTACAACCCCGGCATTCCCGAGGTCCGCGAGTTCGTCCAGACCGCGATGATGGACGCGGTCAAGCGGTACGACATCGACGGCGTGCACTTCGACGACTACTTCTACCCCTACCCCAGCGGCACCTACCAGGTGCCCGACGATGCCGCCTTCGCGGCGTACAACCGGGGCTTCACGGACCGGGCAGACTGGCGGCGGGACAACATCAACCTGCTGATCCAGGAGATGAACGGCAAGATCAAGGCGGCGAAGCCGTGGGTGAAGTTCGGCGTCAGCCCGTTCGGCATCTGGCGCAACAAGAGCGCCGACCCGCTCGGCTCGGACACCACCGGCAGCCAGTCGTACGACATCATCTCCGCCGACACCCGCAAGTGGGTCAAGCAGGAGTGGATCGACTACGTGGTGCCGCAGCTCTACTGGTACATCGGCCAGTACCCGGCGGCCGACTACGCGCGGCTGGTCCCGTGGTGGGCCGAGACCGTGCGCGGCACCCGTGTCCAGCTCTACATCGGCCAGGCCGACTACAAGAGCGGCGATCCGGCGTACGGGCCGTACTGGCAGAACCCGCGTGAGCTGTCCGACCACCTGACGCTCAACCGGTCGTACCCCGAGGTACAGGGCAACGTGCACTTCTCGGCCGTCCAGGTGCGGGCCAACCGGCTCGGCGCCACCGACATCTACGCGGCCGAGCACTACTCCCGCCCAGCCCTCGTGCCGGCCATGCCGCACCTGCCGTCGAAGCCGTTGCTCCTCCCGGTGGTCACCAGGGTCGCCCGGGAGGCCGACGGGGTGCGGCTGACCTGGCGCCAGCCCGCCGACGGCGTGGGCCCGCTGGGCACGGCCACCTCGTACGCGATCTACCGGTTCGACGGCACCACGCTGCCCGGGCGGTGCGCCACGGCGGACGCCACGCACCTGGTCGACACCGTCCGGGCCACCGCCGGCGGCACCCAGTCCTGGGTGGACACGTCGGCCGAGCCCGGCCGGCGCTACACCTACCGGGTGACCGCGCTGGACCGTACCGCCAACGAGAGCCCGGCCAGCCCGCCGGCGTTCCTGCTGCACTGACCCGTTCCGCGGAATGCCCCGGGTGCCTCGCGCACCCGGGGCATTCGTCTGTTTGAACGTATGTCACCAATAGTTGGCGGCGCACATACCGCCCAGTTGATCAGCTGATCGACACTCATCGACATCCGGTAACCCGCCGGTAACTTCCGTCCCACCGCTCACCCCGCGGAGGTAAACCGTGCCCCGACGTCTCGCCACCCTGTTCGCCTCGGGCGCGCTAGCGCTGCTCGCCACCCTCGCCGTCGCCTCCCCCGCCGCCGCCGTCACCCCCGCGGAGCGACTGTCCGTGCTGTCGAGCTGGACCCAGACCAGCGCGTCCAGCTACAACTCCTGGAACAGCGCCCGCGTCAACCGGGCCCCCTGGGCCGAGTACAACTTCGACTGGTCCACCGACTACTGCTCGTCCAGCCCGGACAACCCGCTCGGGTTCACCTTCAACCTGAGCTGCTACCGACACGACTTCGGCTACCGCAACTACAAGGCGGTCGGCCAGTTCTCCGCCAACAAGTCCCGCCTGGACAGCGCCTTCTACGAGGACCTGAAGCGGGTCTGCGCCACGTACAACTCGGTCGTCCGCCCGGCCTGCTACAGCCTGGCCTGGACGTACTACCAGGCGGTCCACATCTTCGGCTCGGTGGCCGCCGTCCAGCAGGCCGACATCGACCGAGCCGCCCGCATGAAGGCCCAAGCCGAAGCCAAGGCCGCAACCCACTAACCCCACCCACCTCCACCCGGCCCACCCACCCCACCCCACCCCCGTCGCGGTGATCATGAAGTTATTGCCCGTCCGCCCGGCGTGTCGTGGCAATAACTTCATGATCAACAAGCAGGGGTCAGGCGCGTTCCGTTCGCGTTGCGGGGTGGCGGTTGGGGTCGGCGGGGCGCGGGGGCGGCGCGTGTTGGGACAGGTCGGTGCTGAAGCGGGTCGAATCCGCTGCCAGGTCCGGGTGTTCCACGTCGAGCGCCAGTGCCACGGCCTCGTCCAGGCCCATCTCGGCACCCTCCCCGTACGCGTCGTCGAACGCCGCGTCACCCGCCATGGACCGCAGTTCCGCCTGCTGGTCGGCCCAGTAGCCGCCGTAGATACCCGGCGTCGCTCGCATGCTCGCCCGGGTGGCCTGGGCCGCCCCGAACAGCCGCGCGGCCGTCAACCGGTCTCCACCGAGAGCGCAGCGCACCGCGATCGCGTTCAGCGTGTCGCAGGCCCGGCCGTGGTAGCCGTGACCCATCCGTGAGCGCAGCGCCACCAGCAGGTGCTCGTGCGCGGCGATCACGTCGCCCCGGGCCAGCGCGACCATCCCGAGCAGCATGTCCACCGAACGCCGGCCCCGCTCGACCGGCCGGGCGGCCTCCACCGGACGCGCCGCTCCCAGCAGCTCGGCCGCCTCCTCCAGCGCGCCGCGCCGCCACAGCAGCTCGGCCAGGCTGAACACCGCGAACAGCGCCTCGCCGACCACGTCCTGCCCGTGGGCCCAGTCGATGACCTCCCGACAGACCCGCTCGGCCTCGAAGAACTGGCCCATGTCCACCAACGGCGCGGCCCTGCCGGCGAGCACCCGGGCCAGCAGCCCGGCGTCGCCGGCCTGTCGGGCGGCTGCCTCCGCCCGCTGCGAGTAGCGCAGCTCCTCGGCGAACTCGCCGTCGGCGCCGGCATGCAGCGAGTGCATGTGGTACGCCGCCGCCAGCTCCGCGTCCGGGATCCGCTCGCCGGTCTCGGCGATCCGTCCGTACAGCCGGAACAGCCAGAGTCGACCCTCCCGGGCCAGCCCGCGCTCGCGCCACCACTGGTCCAGCCCACCGGCCAGGCGGAGACCGGCACGGGCGCTGCCGCCGGTGGCGCACCAGCGCAGCGCGGCGCGCAGCTCGTCGGCCAGCGGGTCGAGGGTGTAGAGCGACAACGTCACCGGCCGGCCGTCCGGCCCCAGGTGGGCCCGCTCCAGCGCGTGCGCCGACCAGGCCACGTGCCGGTCCCGGGCAGCCTGCTCCTCACCCGCCTCGGCCAACCGCCGTGCCGCGTACGCCCGAATCGGGTCGAGCATCCGGTACGAACTGCCGGCGGCGCGCGGCTCGGCCAACACCATCGACTTGTCCACCAGCACCGACAGTGGATCCAGCGGATCGTCGCCCAGCAGCCACTCCACAGTCGGCAGATCCACCGGCCCCGCGAAGACCGCCAGCCAGCGCAGCAGCCGCGCGGCCCGCGGCCCCAACGTGCGGTACGACCACGTGACGGTCGCCTGCATGGTCAGGTGCCGTTCGGTGGCCGAGCGCTGCACGGCCCTGCTCGCCGGGGTCGGCGGCGGTGTCCCGATCGCCGCGGCCACCAGGTCCACGGTGTCCTGCTGGTTGCCGGACCAGCCCCGCTCGACCGGCGGTGGATCCGGATCCTCCCGGCCGGCGTCCAGCGTGCCGAGGACGTCGTCCAACCGCTCGGCCAGCTGACCCACGGAGAGCACCCGCAGCCGGGCGGCCGCCAACTCGATGGCGAGGGGCAGCCCGTCCAGCCGCTGCACCACCCGGCGCAGGTCGGCCGACTCGGACGGGTCGGGCCGCCGACCGCCGCGGGCCGCCGCCGTACGGTCCAGCAGCAGCGCGACCGCGTCGCTCTCCGCGCCGTCCGGGCGGGGATCGACCGAGAGCGGCGGGATCCGCCAGACCACCTCGCCGGGCAGGCTGAACGACTCGCGGCTGGTCGCCAGCACCCGCACGCCACCCCCGCCGGAGAGCAGCCGCGAAATGACCTCGCCGCAGGCCGCCGGTTGCGTGTCGCAGGTGTCCAGCACGACCAGCATCCGGCGGGCGGCCGCGTACTCGACGAGGGTGTCCAGCATCGGACGGCCCGGCTCGGGCCGCAGCCCGAGCACCGCGGCGATGGCGAACGCCACCAACCCCGGGTCGGTCACCGCGGCGATGTCGACGAACCAGACCCCGTCCGGGTACGCCTCGACGACGCCACCGGCCAACTCCACGGCGAGCCGGGTCTTCCCCGCGCCGCCCGCGCCCAGCACGGTGACCAGTCGGTGCCGCTCCACCAACCGGCCCAGCTCGGCCCGCTCGACCTCCCGCCCGACGAACGAGGTCACCTGGGTCGGTAGGTTGTGCGCCACCGCGTCGGCGGTGCGGGGGCGGGGGAACTGCCGCTCCAGGCCGGGCGCGACCAGTTGGAACAACCGCTCCCGGTCGTCGAAGCCACGCAGCCGGTGCAGGCCCAGGTCCAGCAGGGTGGCGCCCGGGGGCAGCGGATCGGCCCGGCGGGCGGTGGACGCCGAACAGAGCACCTGTCCGCCGTGCGCGGCCGCGGCCACCCGGGCGGCCCGATGCACCTCGGGGCTCGCGTACTCCCCGTCGCGGGGCTCGGCGTACCCGGTGTGCAAGCCCATCCGCACCCGGGGCGCGGCCTCCTCGGTGGGCCAGTCGTGGCTCGCCAACGCCCGCTGGGCGGTCAGGCAGGCGGTCAGCGCCGCCGCCGCGTCGTCGAAGGCCAGGAAGAACGAGTCGCCCTCGGTCAGCAGCTCCGCGCCACCGGTGGCGGCCAGGGTGCGACGCAGCAACCGGCGGTGCTCGGCGAGCACCGGGCGGTAGTCCGCGCCGAGCAGTTGGGCCAGCCGGGTCGAGCCCTCGATGTCGGTGAACACGAAGGTCACCCAACCGCTCGGGAGCTGGATCCGTGGCGACATGCGTGGAACCTCCGCCCGTGACGTCGGGTTCATGCTGCCTGACTCCGAGCGGTCACGCATCGTGAGAACGGCCGGGCACGTGCCGCCTCAAGGTGCCACTCGAACCCGCTCCCGGCAAGGCCAGCCCACCGGCCGGTCACCGGAACGCCCGGCTCAGCAGCCGCAGGCACCCCCGCAGCAGCCACCGCCACCAGCGGGAGCTTGCGCGCCACCAGCGCCCCGACCGGTGACCGACACCGCCGAGAGCAGCTTGACCGTGTCGACATGGCCCTGCGGGCAGGTGGCCGGCGCGCCGGCCTCCGCCATCGGACGGTTGACCTCGAAAGTGTCGCCGCAGGCGCGGCAGCGGAACTCGTACCGGGGCATGGCGATCAGGGTACGTGGGCCTGACGGTCGCCGGGGACATGAGTGATACTCGACGGGTGGTGGACGGCGAGGACAAGACGCGTGTGCAACCGCTTCGGCCGGCCGCGCCGCTGGACGGGCCGCTGGCCGAGTCGGGCGCCGCGCCGGATCCGGTGCCCGCGGCCGTGCCCCGCCCCCGCCGGCCCTGGCTCAGCATCCGCACGACCGACGCGAAGGCGAAAACCCCCGCGACGCCCGTGACCGCACCCCTACCCCCGAGCGTCGATGCCGCGACCGGTGACCAGCTGGGGGACACCGCCACCGGCGACCCCGCCGCGGCGAAGCCCACTTCGGACACCACCGCCGCCCCGCCGACCACCCCAGCCGCCACCGCCACCCCAGCCGCCGACGTCCCAGCCCCAGCCGCCGACGTCCCAGCCGCCGCCGACGACGCCCCAACCGCCGACACCGACACCGACACCGACGCCGCCAACGCCGACAGCGCCGACGCGAAGGCCGACGACGGGGCAGTCACGGTCGCGGCGGGCGCCACCGCCACCGACCTGACGGCGACCAAGGTGGACGGTGTCGCAGTGGTGCCGCCGCCGGAGCGCGGCCGCCGGCGGCGGGTGCCGTTCGCGCACGCCGTACGGGTGCCACCGCCACGTCAGGCCGCGGTGACCGCCGCCCGGGCGACCCGCGCCTGGGCCCGCCGGCCCAGCGGTCGACTCACGGTCCCGGGGGTCTTCCTGCTGGTCCTGGTGGCCGCGACCGCCGCGGCGGGGGCGTTGCTCGTCCCGGCCACGATCCGTGGGTCCCGACCGGTGGCGGTCGACGTCACTGCCGCGCCGACCGTGGCCGTGCCGCCGGCGGTGCCGCTCGACCCGCGGCCCACCGGCCCTCTGCCCACCGGGCCGATGCCGACCGCGCCGCTGCCCACCGGAGCGTTCCCGAGCGGCGGCATGCCGACCGGGCCGGCCGTCGGTCCGACGACCGGCGGCCGTCCGTCGGACTCCCTGGCCGCCTGGGCGCAGCAGGTCGGGGCCAAGGTCAACATTCCCGCGACCGCGATGCAGGCGTACGGGTACGCCGAGCTGATGCTCGCCCAGACCAACCGCAGCTGCGCGTTGAGCTGGACGACGTTGGCCGCGATCGGCCAGGTCGAGTCCGGCCACGGCTCGGCCAACGGCGCGCGGTTGGGGACGGACGGCAAGGCGCTGCCCCAGATCATCGGGCTGCCGCTGGACGGGAACGGCGGCCGGATGCGGATCATCGACACCGACCGTGGGTTGCTCGACAAGGACAGCACCTACGACCGGGCGATCGGGCCGATGCAGTTCATCCCGACCACGTGGCAGGAGATCGGCGCGGACGCCGACGCCGACGGCGTGAAGGACCCTCACGACCTGGACGACGCCGCCCTGGCGGCCGGCAACTACCTGTGCAAGGGCGGCCGCAACCTGAGCATCCCGGGCGACTGGTGGAACGCGATCCTGTCGTACAACGACGTGCGGCGGTACGCCCAGGCCGTCTATAACACCGCTGACCGGTACGGACGGGCCAGCCGTACGTGATGTGATCGTCCGCGTACATTGGAGGACTGGACACTTCCCCCGAGCAGCCGTTAGCGGCAAGCTAGACGGGTGATGGTGCGCGAGTGGGACCCCAGGACCGCGTCGTCCGCCGAGATCGCGTCGCTGCTGACAACGCTGAACGCGGTGCTGGCGGCCGATCTGCCGCAGGACCCGCCGTGGCGGGAGACCTCCCTGCGGGAGTATCTCGGCGAGGTGATGCCCGGTGAGCGACGGATCTCCTGGCTCGCCCAGGCCGAACCGAGCGCTCCCGGCGAGACCGGCGCCGTCCTCGGGCAGGTCCACGTGCTGCTCCTCGGCGACATCGGGGTGCTCGAGGTGCTGGTGCATCCCTCCGTACGACGCAACGGCCTCGGCCGTGAGCTGGTGCTACGCGCCGCCCGCCGCGTCTACCAGGAGGGTTTCCAGTCGATCGGGGTCGAGGTGGTCGGCGACACGCCGGCGGTGGGCTTCTACGAGTCGCTCGGCTTCACCCGGGAGTACGTGGAGACGCGCAGCGTGCTCGACCTGACCTCGGTGGACTGGGCCGAGCTGGCCGAGATGGCCATCGGGATCGGCGCGGGCTACCACCTGGAGTTCTACCCCGGTGGGCCACCGGACGACCTGATCGAGTCGTACGCGCGGGCCAAGGCCGAGGTGCGCGACGTCGACGACGGCGAGTTGCGTCCCAGCTCGTATGACCCGGAGCGGCTGCGGGACAGCCTGGACACCCTGCACCGGCGGGGCATGAAGCCGTACATCGTCCTGGCCCAGCACGAGCAGAGTGGCGAGGTGGCCGGCCTGACCGAGGTCGTGGTGCCGGCGCAGCACCCGACCCGCGCCGATCAGTACGACACGATCGTCGCGCAGGACCACCGGGGTTACGGCATCGACCGGGCGATCAAGGCGCGGATGCTGCTGGAGCTGCGCTCCGCCGAGCCGGAGCTGGCCGAGGTGCAGACCTGGAACGCCCAGGCCAACGAGGCGATGCTCAAGGTCAACGCGGAGCTGGGCTACCGGCCCGACCGGGACTGGTGCGAATACAGCGTCGACGTCGCCGAGCTGGTGCACCGCCTCGACCAGCCGCGCTGAGGAATTCACGAAACTGTCCGGTGGGGGATGGACGATGGACGGTTACGCACCTTAACGTGCGTTGACCCCCATCCACCCATCGTGGAGGCCCTATGCGCCCGCGCCGCACGACAGCCGCGCTCGCGATCGCCACCGCCGCAGTGACCGTCACGGCCCTCGGCGTCACACCCACCGCGGCCAGCGCCGCGCCTACCGACCTGTTCATCTCGGAGTACGTCGAAGGCTCGTCGAACAACAAGGCGATCGAGCTGTTCAACGGCACCGGCACCGCCGTGGACCTCACCGCGGGCGGCTACCAGCTCCAGCTCTACTTCAACGGCTCCACCACCCCGACCACCATCGCGCTGGCCGGGAACGTCGCTGCCGGGGACGTGTTCGTGTTCGCCAGCGCCTCGGCCGGGGCGGCCATCCTCGCCCAGGCCGACCAGACCACCGGGGCGAGCCTGTTCAACGGCGACGACGCGATAGTGCTGCGCCGGGGCACCACGGTGCTCGACTCGATCGGCCAGGTGGGCGTCGACCCGGGCACCGAGTGGGGCGCCGGCGCGACCAGCACGGCGGACAACACACTGCGCCGGCTGCCCACGGTGACGGCGGGCGACACCGACCCGTCGGACGCGTTCGACCCCGCCGCACAGTGGACCGGTCTGCCGGTCGACACCTTCGACGGGCTCGGCTCGCACACCGTGGACGGCGGTGGTCCGGTCGACGCGCCGGCCACGCTGACCTGTGGTGGGCCGCTGGTCACCGCCGCCGGAACGGCCGCGAGCCGCGAGGTGACCGCCGCCGACCCCGACGACACGATCGTCGACCTGGCGGTGACCTCGGTCAGCCCGAGCCCGACCTCCGGCTCGATCACCCGTACCGCGTTCACCCCGGCCGACGGGGTGGGCGGCACCGCCCGCGCCACGATCAGCGCGAGCGCCGACCTCACCGCCGGGGCGTACACCGTCACCGTGACCACGACCGACGCGGGCGGTGGCACCGCCACCTGCGCGCTGGCCGTGCAGGTCACCCGGGAGCTGACCGTCGGCGAGGTGCAGGGTCCGACCACCGACACCGAGTCCGGCCCCGCCGACCGGTCACCGCTCGCACCGGCGAGCGGCAACGGCACGAGCAGCACGATGTACGACGTCCGTGGCGTGATCACCCAGTTGACGCTTGCCCGTACGGCGGCCGGCGCGGAGCAGAACGGGTTCTTCCTGCAGAGCCGCAGCGGTGACACCGACGGTGACCCGACCAGCTCCGACGGCATCTTCGTGTTCATGGGCACGTTCACCTCGCTGATCGGCGGCTACGTGCCGACGGTCGGCGACGAGGTGGTGCTCCGGGCCCGGGTGTCGGAGTACTACAACCTCACCCAGCTCTCCGGCGCGTCGCTGGTCCGCCGGATCGCCACCGGCCTGGACGTGGACACGGCGGTCACGGTGACCGACGCGGTGCCGCCGGTCGAGCTGACCGACGCGCAGCGCTGGTGGGAGCGGCACGAGGGCGCCCGGCTGCGCGTACGCGCGGGCAGCGGCGCGGTGAGCGGTCGCGACGTCTTCTCCTCCACGGCGGACGCGGAGCTGTGGGTCGTCGACCGGGACGACCCGCTGCTCGACCGCGCCGACCCGTACGCCCGGCGGGTCTTCAGGGACTCCCACCCGCTGGACAATGACCCGAGCCGGCGCTTCGACGACGGCAACGGTCAGCGCGTGCTGCTCGGCAGCATGGGTGTGAAGGGCACCGCCGGGGACAGCACGGCGCTGCTCCCGCCGGCGCACACCTTCGACACGCTGCGCGCGGACGCGGTGGGCGGCGTCTACTACTCGTTCGAGAAGTACGGCGTGCAGGTCGAGCGGGCCGAGTTCGACGCCGGGGCCGACCCGTCGAAGAACAACCCGCCGAAGCCGGCCGACCGTTCCCAGGAGGTCGCGGTCGCCACGTACAACGTGGAGAACCTGTACGACTACCGCGACGACCCGTTCGACGGCTGCGACTTCGCCGGTAACGCCGGCTGCCCGGGCGTCGCCCCGCCGTTCGACTACGTGCCGAGCAGCGAGGCGGACTACCGGGAGCATCTGACGTCGCTCGCCGACCAGATCGTCAAGGACCTGCACGCGCCCGATCTGATCCTGGTGCAGGAGGCCGAGGACCAGGACATCTGCACGGTCTCCGGGGCGGCGCTGGCCTGCGGCGACACCAACAACGCCGACGGCGCTCCGGACAGCATCCAGGAGTTGGCGCTCGCGGTGGCGGCGGCCGGCGGGCCGGCGTACGCCGCCACCTATGACCGGACCGGCGCGGACGCCCGCGGTATCACCGCCGCGTTCCTGTACCGCACCGACCGGCTGTCGTTGGCGGCCGCGACGGCGAACGACCCGCTGCTCGGCTCGGCGCCGACCGTCCAGTACCGGGCCCCCGGACTGCCCGGCAACGCCGACGTGCAGAACCCGAAGGCCCTCAACGCGGTGCTGCCGGCCGATGTGGACACGTCGACCGGGAAGGACGGCAACAACGTCTTCACCCGGGCACCCCAGCTGGGCAAGTTCACGGTGGCCGCGGCACCCGGCGCGGCCGAGCGGTTCACCCTGTACGCGCTGAGCAACCACTACTCCTCCGGCCCCGACAGCCGGATCGGGCAGCGGCGGGAGCAGGCGGCGTACGGCGCGGCGATCGTCACCGCGATCGAGGCGGCTGATCAGAGCGCCCGGGTGGTCTACGGCGGGGACCTGAACGTCTTCCCCCGCCCGGACGACCCCATCGCCACCGGCGCTCAGCCGACGCCGTCGGACCAACTCGCCCCGCTCTACGAGGCCGGCCTGCACAACCTGTGGGACACCCTCGTCGCGCAGGTGCCGGCATCGGCCTACTCGTACAGCTTCGAGGGGCAGGCGCAAACGCTGGACCACCTGTTCGTCAACGACGCGCTCTACGGTGACCTGGTGCAGGTGCGGGCGGCGCACGTCAACGCCGACTGGCCGGCGGAGTTCACGGGTGACGGGTCGCGGGGCTCCAGCGACCACGACCCGCAGGTGGCCCGTTTCCGGTCCCGGGCGTCGTTGACCGTCACCGACACGTCTGTGGTCGAGGGCGACCAGGGCACCCGTCAGCTCACCTTCACGGCGACCGTGTCCCGTCCGTTGTCCCAGCCGGTGCTGCTCTGCGCCGCGACCGTCGGCCTCACGGCGCAGGCCGGTTCGGACTTCGAGCCGTACGCCGGCTGCAAGGTGCTGGCCGCCGGTGACACCTCGGTGGCTTTCCCGGTCACCGTGCGGGGTGACCGGCGGCGCGAGTCGGACGAGAAGTTGACCCTGCTGGTGGCCGGGGTGCCCGGCCTGCGGCTGGCCGACCCCCTGGCGACCGGAACGATCACCAACGACGACTGAACGACGGCGCTGACGGCCCACCGTCCGGTTTCCCCGGAGGGTGGGCCGTTCGCGGTGTCAGTAGTATTCGTCGATGATCGGGGGCGGTGGCAGGTGCCGATACTGCGCGACCCGCACCTCCCACTGGCTGCGTCGGCGCCGCGCCTCGCGGTCCGCCGAGCTGCGGTGGTAGGTCTCCGGCGGCCGTGCCAGGCCGTAGATGTCCCCCCACCACTCCCCCGGCTCAGGATCGAGGATCGTATCGAGGTGGGCGGGGTAGCGGCGTCCGGCGCCGTCGTGAACGTCGTCGCGGTCGGCCATCGGTCGAATCACCCGGCCCTCCTGGTCCACCACCACCAGATAGAGCCCGGCCGCGCCGAGTAGGCGCTCCAGCACCGCCAGACTCGGTGTCAGACTGCCGGCCTCGACCTTGCCCACGGTCGACGGTGAGACCTTGGCGAAGCGGGCCATCTGGCGTTGACCCAAACCCTTCATCCGACGGGCCCGCCGGACCAGGCCGGTGATGGGAAACCGCCCGACGGTCGGGCCGGGTGGCGGAGGAGGAACGAGTGCGGAAGCCATCCGACAACCATTCTCGGCCGAGACCCGCCTCTCAACCCCTGTGGATAACCCTGTGGAAAGCTGGCCGGCTCAGGGACTCGCCGCACCCCCCACGCATCCTTTGCTCTGCTTCAACGGAGGCGACAGTGTGAGGCTCTTAGTGTTGCCTCCGCTGAAGCAGAGCAAAGGACGTCAAGGTGGCCCTTGGGCCTTGGGCCTTGGGCCCATGCCGGTGAGCTGCTCGCCGCCGTCGCCCGGATAACCGTGGTTGACCAGCCGGGGCACCTGCCCTGATCGTCAGGGCGCGCGGGCGACGATCAGCGGACCGCGGACCGGTCGAGGTCACAGCTCGCAGAGGCGGCGACCGGAGCCGATGTCGTCCAGTGCCGCGTGCAGGTCGCGGATGCGCCGCTCGGCCTCGGCGGTCAGCCGATCGTGCAGACTCTGCCAGTCGGCCAGCTGGGGGTCGGGTGGCAGGGCCGCGAGCAGGTCACGGATCTCGTTGACGGTCAGGCCGACGCGCTGGGCCACCCGCGCCACCCTGATCCGGCAGGCCGCGTCGGCGTCGAAGCGCCGCTGGTTGCCGCCGGTACGGGCAGCCGTGATCAGGCCCTGCCGCTCGTAGAACCGCACCGCGGAGCCGCTGACCCCGCTCTCCCGGGCCACCTCGCCGACCGTCAACGTGCCCATCGCCACTGCCCCGCCGCCATTGACTTCACCATTAGTTCAAGTCCTAGCGTCCGAGGCATGACTACGCAAGAGGACACCGCACCGCCGACCGTCGCCGTGCTCGTCGGGAGCGTCCGGCAACCTCGGGTGGGCCGCTCGATCGCCGACTGGTTCGTCGCCCACGGGAGCCGCCGCCGGGACCTCGACCTGGACCTCGTCGACCTCGCCGAGGTGGCGCTGCCATTCGCCGACACCCCTCCCGGGGGCAATTCGGCCAGCCCGATCAGTGCCCGGTTGGCCGCCGCCGACGCGTTCGTGGTGGTGACACCCGAGTACAACCACAGCTTCCCGGCCGCCCTGAAGAACGCCATCGACTGGCACTACCGGGAGTGGGCCCGCAAGCCGGTGGCCTTCGTGTCGTACGGCGCCGGTTCCGGCGGCATCCGCGCGGTCGAGCAGCTCCGGCTGGTCTTCGCCGAGGTGCAGGCCGCCACGACCCGCTCCGGGGTGGTGCTCCGGGCTCCCTGGGAGCGACTCGACGTCGCCGGTCGGCTGGTCGACGACGAGCCGCTGCGGCAGGCCGCCGACGCCACGCTGAGCGAGCTGGCCTGGTGGGCCGAGGCGCTGCGCACCGCCCGCCGGGTCCGGCCCTGAGCCGACGACATGGACGCCTCCGCGCGACGGCTCGGCTGGTACCTGACCCTGGGTGGTCTGCTCGCGGTGATCGACACCACGGTCACCGTGGTGGCCCTGCCGAGGCTGGTCGACGACCTCGACACCAACCTCACCACGATCGGCTGGGTCACCAGCGGCTATGCGCTCGCCCTGGTCGCGGTGATGCCCACCGCCGCCTGGGCGATCGGCCGCTTCGGCGCCCGCCGCACCTACCTGACCGCGCTGCTGCTGTTCACGGTCGGCTCCGTGTTGGCCGGGGCCGCCTGGGGCGTCGGGTCGCTGATCGCGTTCCGGGTGCTCCAGGGGCTCGGTTGGCGCTCGCCTGGCTGACCAGCCGGCGACTTCCGGCCGCCGTCGCGGGTGCCGACGAGGTGGCCACCCCCGGCGGGACCCATGGAGTCGGTCAGTAGCGCTGGCGGAGCAGACCGGCGGCTTCGACCGCCCAGTAGGTGAGGATGATCTGCGCGCCGGCCCGCTTGATCGAGGTGAGCGTCTCCAGCATGACCCGCTCCCGGTCGATCCAACCGTTCGCGGCAGCCGCCTCGACCATCGCGTACTCCCCGGAGACCTGGTAGGCGGCGACCGGGACGTCCACCGCGGCCCGCACCGCCGACACCACGTCGAGGTAGGGCAGTGCCGGCTTGACCATCACCAGGTCGGCGCCCTCGGCGACGTCGAGCGCCACCTCGCGCAGCGACTCGCGCAGATTGGCCGGATCCTGCTGGTAGGCACGTCGGTCGCCCTCCAGCGCCGACTCCACCGCCTCCCGGAACGGGCCGAAGAACGCCGAGGCGTACTTCACCGCGTACGCCAGCACCGCCACATCCTGGTGGCCGGCGGCGTCGAGCGCCCGGCGGACAACGCCGACCTGGCCGTCCATCATCCCGGACGGCCCGACCATGTGGACCCCGGCTTCGGCCTGGGCGACCGCCATCTCGGCGTACGCGGCCAGGGTGGCGTCGTTGTCCACCGCACCGTCCGCGGTGAGCACGCCGCAGTGCCCGTGTGAGGTGAACTCGTCCAGGCACAGGTCGCTCATCACGACCGTGCTGTCACCCACCTCGGACACCACGTCGCGGATGGCGACGTTCAGGATGCCGTTCGGGTCGATGCCGCCGGACCCGGTCGGGTCACGCCGCTCGGGCACCCCGAAGAGCATGATCCCGCCGACGCCGGCCTGGACCGCCTCGGTGGCCGCCTTGCGCAGGGAGTCCCGGGAGTGCTGGAGCACCCCCGGGAGCGACCCGATGGCCCGGGGCTCGGTCAGCCCTTCCTTGACGAACATCGGCACGACCAGCTCGGCCGGGTCGACCCGGGTCTCGGACACCAGCCGACGGATCGCCGGGGAGCGGCGCAGGCGGCGGGGCCGGATCTCGGGGTACGACATGGGAGGGCCCTCCTGAAGACGACTACCGGAAGCGGAGGGCGGTCGGCCCCTGCACCTTCGAGCCACGGCGCTGCTTGGCCGGCATGGCGGCCAGCTTCTCGCGCAGCTCGACGGCGTAGGCGGCGAGCGCCTCCACCAGGTCGGGCACCGAGGCGTGCGGTGGCTGGACGTCGACCCGAAGGCCGAACTCCGTCGCGGTCTCCGCCGTCTTGGGCCCAATCACGGCAACAACGGTCCGCGCGTGCGGCTTCCCGGCGATGCCGACCAGGTTCCGCACAGTGGAAGAAGACGTGAAGAGGACCGCGTCGAACCCGCCCGACTTGATCGCGTCCCGGATCTCGGCGGGCGGCGGCGCGGCCCGCACCGTCCGGTACGCGGTCACGTCGTCGACCTCCCAGCCGCGCTCGGTGAGCCCGGCGGCGAGCGTCTCGGTGGCGATGTCGGCGCGCGGCAGCAGCACCCGGCCGACCGGGTCGAGGATCTCGTCGTGCGGCGAGAACTCGGCCAGCAGCCCCTCGGAGGACTGCTCCCCGGCGGGGATCAGCTCCGGCTGGATGCCGAACGCGCGGACCGCGTCCGCGGTCGCCTCGCCGATGCAGGCGATCTTGACGCCGCCGAAGTGCCGGGCGTCCAGACCGTGCTCGGCGAACTTCTCCCAGACCGCGCGGACCGCATTCACCGAAGTGAAGATCACCCAGGCGTACCGGCCGTCGACCAGGCCCTTGACGGCCCGCTCCATCTGCGCCGGGGTGCGCGGCGGCTCGACCGCGATGGTCGGCACCTCGCACGGGATCGCCCCGTACGCCCGCAGCCGGGCGCTCATCGCGCCGGCCTGCTCCTTGGTGCGGGGCACCAGCACCTTCCAGCCGTACAGCGGGCGGTTCTCCCACCAGCTCATCTTGTCGCGCTGGCCCACACCCGCGCCGACGGTGAGCACCACCCGGCCGGTGAAGCCGAGCGCGGCGGCCACGAAGCTGTCCACGGTCGACGTGGTCGTGTACTGGGTCTCGCCGGTGCCGTCGCCGGTCACCCCGACACCGGTGGTGCCGTCGACCCCGGCGGCCAGCAGGCCGTCCCGGACGGCGGCGAGGTCGCCGGCGTCCACCGCGAGCGCGAGCGAACCCCGGCCGACGGCCGCGGCCAGCGCCTCGAAGTCCAGCGTACTGACGTCCTCGACGTCGGCGGCGGTACGCACACCCGGCAGCGGGACCCCCGCGTAGGTGGCGACGCCCTCGGCCTGGCCGACGCCCGGCACCACCTCGAAGTGGGCGGCGGTGCGGGCCACCGCCTGCACCTCCTTGACCACCGAGTCGTGGCCGAACGGGTCACCGGCAACCAGGTGCACCGCGTTCAGCCCGGACCGGGCCGCGGAGATCAGCACCTTCGCCACGTCCCCCGGCGCGCCTTCGGCCGGGGTGAACTCGGCGTCGTCTCTGGCCTCGGCGCGGACGACGGCGAGCAGCGACTCGGGGACTCCCCGGTCGTAGATCACCTGGTCGGCGTCGACCAGGGCGTCGTGCGCCCGACGGGTCAGCAGGCCCGGGTCACCGGGGCCAGCCCCGACGAACGCGATACGGCCGACGGGCTTACGGGTGCGGGTCATTCTGTGCTCCCAAATTGCTGGGTCCCCGGGCCGGTGTGTCCTTCGTGGCCGAGGATCGAGTCGGCGCCGAGTTCGAGGAGTTCGGCGGCGAGTGCCTTACCGATCTCCGCCGCGTCGGCGGGCGTTCCGGTGCGGGACAGCCGGAGGTCACGAGTGCCGTCCGGGCTGATCACCGCCCCGCGCAGGTAGATCTCATCGCCGGTCTCGCCTTCGGCGAGTTCGGCATAGGCGGCGACGGGTGCGCTGCACCCGGCCTCCAGGGTTGCCAGCAACGCGCGCTCCGCGGTGACCGCGGCGCGCGACGGTGCGTGGTCGAGCGTCCCGAGCAGCTCGACCAACTCCTGGTCGTCGACCCGGCACTCCACGGCCAGCGCGCCCTGGGCGGGCGCGGGCAGCATGAGCATCGGGTCGAGCGTCTCGGTGATCGCGTCGGTCCGGCCGATCCGGGCCAGTCCGGCCCGGGCCAGCACGACCGCGTCGAGGTCGGCCTCGGGGCCGAGCACCCGCGCCAGGCGGGTGTCGATGTTGCCGCGGATCGGGGTGACCTCCAGTTGCAGCCCGAGAGCGTGCAGCTGGGCGATGCGGCGCAGCGCGCCGGTGCCCACGGTGGCGCCGGGCGGCAGCTCGGCGAGCGTCCGCCCGCCCTGGGCGATCAGCGCGTCGCGCGGGTCCTGTCGGGCCGGCACGGCCGCGATGTGCAGCCCGGCGGCACCGGCCGTGGGCAGATCCTTGTAGGAGTGCACGGCGAAGTCGATCGTCCGGGCGGTCAGCGCGTCACGCAGCGCCGAGACGAACACCCCGACGCCGAGCCGGTGCACCGGCGCGCTGGAGCGGTCGCCGGCGGTGACCACCTCGACCAGCTCGACCGGGCGGCCGGTGGCGACGGTCAACGCCTCGGCGACCTGGCCGGACTGGGCCAGCGCCAGAGCGCTGCCCCGGGTGCCGAGGCGCAGGGGGGCGGTCATCGCGCACCTCCGGTGGGCGGGATCTGCTCGGTGGCGTCGGCGCCGGTCACCGGGTAGTTGGCGGGAGTCAGCACGTCGGGGACGGTGTCCACCGGCGAGGTCTGCGGCACCTGGAGGTCGAACAGCTCGCGCAGCAGCGCCGCGTACTGGTCGCCACCGGGCTCGGCCGCCAGTTGGCGGACCTTGACGGTGGGCTGGTGCAGCAGTCGCTGCACCACGCGGTGCACCGTACGGGCCACCTCGGCCCGCAGGTCGTCGCCGAGGTCGGGGCGGCGCTGGGCCAGACGACGCAGCTCGGCGGTGACGACGTCGTCGGCGCGACCGCGCAGCGCCGCCACGGTGGGCGCCACGTCGGCGCCGCGCAGCCAGGTGAGGAAGCTCTCCACCTCGCCGAGCACGATCCGCTCGACGGCGGCGGCGTCCGCCGCGGCCGGGCCGTCGGCGAGCAGCGCCGCCATCCGGTCGATGTCGATCACCTCGACGCCGGGCAGGTCGGCGACGCCCTCCTCGACGTCGCGGGGGACGGCCAGGTCGAGCAGGACCAGCGGACCCCGCGCGGGGCCCCGCTCGGCGAGCGCGGCGCTGACCACCGCCCGGGTGAGGACCGGTTCAGTCGACGCGGTGGCGGCCACTACGATGTCCACTGTGGAGAGCGTGGCGGCCAGCTCGGTCATCGGCGCGGCGTCCGCCCCGTACGACTCGGCGAGCCGGACGGCCCGGTCGGCGCCCCGGTTGGTGACCGTGAGCGGCCCGGCGCCCTGCCGGGACAGCGTGGCCACCCCGAGCGACCCCATCGCGCCGGCCCCGATCACCAGGGCCGGATGGCCGGCGAGGCTGCCGTCGAGGTGCCCGGCGGCCAGCTCCAGAGCAGCGGTGACCACGCTCTGGCCGGCCCGGTCGATGCCGGTCTCGGCGTGCGCCCGCTTGCCGACGCGCAGCGCCTGCTGCATCAGCTCGTGCAGCAGGCGGCCGGCCGAGTCGGCGCCGGTGGCCCAGTGGTACGCGTCACGCAGCTGGCCGAGGATCTGCGCCTCGCCCACGACCATCGAGTCCAGCCCGGTGGCGACCCGGAAGACGTGGTCCACGGCGGCGGTGTCGTAGTGCACGTAGAGGTGGCTGGCGAGCGCCGCCGGCGAGCTGCCGGCCTGCTCGGCCAGGACGGCGCAGATGTCGCCGAGCCCGCCGTGGAATCCGGACACGGCGGCGTAGACCTCCACCCGGTTGCAGGTGGAGACGAGTACCGCCTCGCTCACGTACGGCTGGGCGACCAGGCGGTCCAGGGTGCGGGTGAGGTCGGCGGGGGGCACGGCCAGCTGCTCCAGCGTGGCGACCGGGGCGGTCCGGTAGGACGCGCCGACGACGAGCAGTTTCACGTGCCGATCGCCTCCTGGGTGTCGGTGGCCGCGAGCCCGCCGGGCAGGGCCGTGAGAGCGGACCCGCCGGTGGCGGGCAGCGCGGTCAGCGACGCCTTGCGGTGCTCGTGGAAGGACAGAATCTGCAGCTCGATGGCGAGGTCGACCTTGCGCACGTCGACCCCCTCCGGAACAGAGAGTACGCACGGCGCGAAGTTGAGGATGCTCGTCACGCCGACCGCGACCAGCTGATCGGCGACCCGCTGGGCCGCGGCGGCCGGGGTGGCGATCACGCCGATCGCGATGGATTCCTCCGTGGCGACCGCCGGCAGCTCGTCGACATGCCGGACAACCAGGCCGTTGATCTCCTCGCCGACCCGGGAGGGATCGGCGTCGAGCAGTGCGGCGATCCGGAAGCCCCGGCTGGCGAAGCCGTCGTAGCCGGCCAGAGCGTGACCGAGATTACCCACGCCGACCAGGGCGACCGCGCGACGCTGAGTGAGCCCGAGCACGTACTCGATCTGCTCGATCAGCAACGCGACGTCGTAGCCGACGCCCCGGGTGCCGTACGAGCCGAGGTGGGAGAGGTCCTTGCGGAGCTTGGCGGAGTTGACCCCGGCGGCGGCCGAGAGGCCCTCGCTGGAGATCGTCTCGTGCCCGGCGTCGGCGAGGTTGTGCAGCGCGCGCAGGTATTCCGGGAGCCGAGCGACGGTCGCCTCGGGAAGGTCCGGGAGCGCCGGTACGGCACCGGCGCGGCCGGGCGCACCTGGGTGACGGTGCTGACTCATGAGACTCCGTGCGGTGCGATCCTCGGCCAACTCCGCTGGTCGGCCGCTTATGGACTCCCGCTGGCGACCGAGGTTGCCGGCTGTGCTAGCAGGGCGCGTCGGAACTAGAGAGTAGGCGCTTGTGAAGACGTGCACAAATCGCGATCTTGTCGCTCCGGGACGCGACCCCACCAGCACCTCCATTCCACAAGATCGATTGACCGGCCCTGCGCGCCCGCCACCTGGGCGATTATTGCTCAATCCCGACTTCTCTGACCAATCCCGCGTCGGCCGGTCCCGACGGCGGTAGGGCCCCTGGTCACGGGCGACGGTAGGGACAGCACTACGAGGGAGAGGCGGGGCTTCGGGATGGGGACACCGAGCCCAGGTGCCTAGCCTTTGGGCTATGACCGCCGTTGCCGCCAGCGACCATCCGACGCTGGCACCGAGCATCCCCCGCCAGCTCTTCGTCGACTCCGGGTACGTGCTGCTCGGCCTCCCGCTGGCGGTGGCCAGCTTCGTCGTCCTCCTCGCGGGCCTCGTGGCCGGCGTCGGCCTGGTGGTCACCGTGATCGGCCTGCCGATCCTCAGCGGCACCCTGTACGCGGCCCGAGGGCTGGCCGACATCGAGCGGCTGCGGCTGCCCGCCGTGCTGCGGCAACCCCGGATCCGCCCGCACTACCGACTGCCCGAGGCGGGCGCGAACGCCTGGCGGCGGATCTTCCTGCCGATGCGCGACGCCCAGTCCTGGCTCGATCTGGCGCACGGCATCCTGCGGGTGATCGTGGCGCTGGTCACCTTCGTGCTGACGCTTGCCTGGTGGATCGCCGCGGCTGCCGGCTCCCTCTACTGGGTGTACGACTGGGCGCTGCCGCGCGGCGAGGGCGACGGCGACCTGGCCCAGCTGCTCGGCCTGGGCGAGTCGACCACGGCCCGGATCGGGGTGACCACCGCGATCGGGGTGTTCTTCCTGATCACGCTGCCGATCGTGGTCCGGGGCTGCGCGCTGCTCCAGGCCAGCTTCGCCAAGGCCCTGCTGACCGGGGTGGCCGAGATGCGGGACCGGATCACCGTGCTGGAGGAGCAGAAGCGGGCCGCCGTGTCCGCCGAGGCGTCCGCGCTGCGCCGGCTCGAACGCGACATCCACGACGGCCCCCAGCAGCGCCTGGTCCGGCTCGCGATGGACCTCAGCCGGGCCCGGATGCAGCTCGCCTCCGACCCGGAGGCCGCCGGCCGGACCATCGACGAGGCGGTGACCCAGACCCGGGAGACGCTGGCCGAGCTGCGGGCGCTGTCCCGGGGCATCGCCCCGCCGATCCTGGTCGACCGGGGTCTGCCCAGCGCCCTGGCCGCGCTCGCCGGCCGCGGGCTCATCCCCATCGAGCTCCAGGTGGACCGGCAGCTCGGCACGCCGGGCGGCCGGCTCGATCCGGCGGTGGAGAACACCGCGTACTTCGTGGTGGCCGAGGCGTTGACCAACATCGCCAAGCACAGTCGGGCCACCGAGGCCGTGGTCGCCGTGGCCCGCCAGGAAGCCCAGCTCCAGGTGCGGGTGGGCGACGACGGGCAGGGCGGCGCCCACCTCGCCAAGGGCCACGGGCTGGCCGGCATCGCCGACCGGGTCCGGGCGGCCGGCGGGGAGCTGGCCGTGGTGAGCCCGAGCGGCGGGCCCACCGAGATCCGTGCGGAACTTCCGCTGTGAACCAACGAGAGCCGGGCCGGACGTGGTAGACACCACAGCCATGCGCATCGTGATCGCGGACGACGCCGTCCTGCTCCGGGAGGGGCTGGTGCGGCTGCTGACCGAGAGCGGGCACCAGGTGGTGGCCGCCGTCGGGGACGGTGACGCGCTGGTCGAGGCGGTGGTGGAGCACCGGCCGGACGTGTCGATCGTCGACGTCCGGATGCCGCCGTCGCACACCGACGAGGGGCTGCGGGCCGCGGTGGAGGCGCGTCGGCTGGTGCCGCGTACGCCGATCCTGGTGCTCTCCCAGTACGTCGAGGTCTCGTACGCCGATGATCTGCTGGCCACCACCGGCGGCGCCGGCGGTGGCATCGGCTACCTGCTCAAGGACCGGGTGGCCGCGATCGACGAGTTCCTGGACGCGCTGCGTCGGGTGGCCGGCGGCGGCACGGTGCTCGACCCGGACGTGGTCGGCCAGCTCTTCGCCCGACGCCGCCGCGACGACCCGCTGCGCGAGTTGACCCCGCGCGAGCGGGAGGTGCTCGCCCTGATGGCCGAGGGCCGGTCGAACACGGCCATCGCCCGCGCCCTGGTGGTCAGCGACGGCGCGGTGGAGAAGCACGTGCGCAACATCTTCACCAAGCTCACGCTCCCGCCGGACACCGAGCAGCACCGGCGGGTGCTGGCCGTCCTCACCTACCTGCGGAACTGACCTCCCGGGCGGCCAGGGCCACCGCGTCGGTGAGGGTGTCGGCGACCGGGTGGCCGGAGGCGCGCAGCCGGGCCGGGTCGGTGAAGCCGCCGGTGTAGAGCACCGCCCGGCCGCCCACCGCGAGGGCCGCGTCCGCGTCGTCGATGGAGTCGCCGATCAGCACCACCGCGCTGCCGTCCACGCCCAGCTCGGCCAGGTGCCGCCGGAGCGACTCGGCCTTGCGGTCGCCGCCGACCGTGGCCCGCAGGCCGTCGACGCGGGTGAAGTGGCCGGTCAGCCCGTAGGTGTGCACGGTGGGCACCAGCTCCTCGTGGAACCACATGGACAGCAGGCTCTGGCTGCCCTCCCAGGCGGCCATCGCGGACTGCGCGTCGGCAGCCAGCTCGCAGGTCGTCAGGCCGCTGCGGTACGCGTCGTGGAAGATCCGGTCGAGGCGGCCGAACGCGTCGTCGTCGACGGCCTGACCGAGCACCTCGGCGTAGTAGTCGGCGATCGGCCGGCGGAACCGCGTCCGGTGCTCGTCGAGGGTGACCGTCGGCCCGCCCACGCTGGCGAACGCGGCGTTGGTGGCGGCCACCACCAGGCTGAGGTCGTTGAGCAGGGTGCCGTTCCAGTCCCAGACCAGGTGGGGTTGCGCAGGGGTCATCAGAGCACCATAGGCACCGCTCAGAGCTGCGGGGTGGTCAGGTCCCGCAGCAGCCGCTCCTCCTCCACCCGCCAGTAGCCGTGCTCCTTGCCGTCGAGCAGCACCACCGGCAGGCGGTCGCCGTACTCCCGTTCCAGCTCCTCGTCGCCGGTGACGTCCCACTCGACCCACTTGTCGCCGGTCACCGCGACCACCCGGTCGAGCGCCACCTTGGCGTCGTCGCACAGGTGGCAGCCGGGTCGGGTGATCAGCGCGAGTCGGGCGTCAGTGGCCATCGGTTACCTCCGTGCGGTCGGTCGGCGTCGCCGACCGGAGCTGGGTCTTGCGTACCTTGCCGATCGCCGAGTGCGGCAGGGCGTCGACGAACTCGACAGCGGTGGGGCACTTGAACCGGGCCAGGTTGCGTGCGCAGTGGGCGAGCAGCTCCTCGCTGGTCACCGGGCGGCCCTGCACCGGCACCACGTACGCCCGCACAGTCTCGCCGGTCCGCGGGTGCGGCACACCCAGTACCGCCGACTCGACCACCCCGGGGTGCCCGGCGAGCACCAGCTCGACCTCGTGGGGATACACGTTGAACCCGTTGACCAGGATCAACTCCCCGAGCCGGTCGACCAGGAAGAGGTCACCGTCCTCGTCGGCGTACGCGATGTCACCGGTGCCCCACCAGCCGTCGTCGTCCGGGCCGTCGCGCCCGTCGGGCCAGTAGCCGCCGAAGAGGTTGCGCCCGCGAACGACGATCTGCCCCGGGTCGGTGCCCGGGGCGACATCGGAGATGTCCAGCTCGTCCGGGTCGTCGTCGGGGACCGCCTGGCCGTCGCGCCACAGGTCCTCCCCGGTCGGGCCGACCAGGCGCAGCTCCACGCCGGGCAGCGGCCGGCCGATCGAGCCGGGCTTGACCACCGGACCGACCAGGGTGGAGGTGAGCACCGGCGCGGTCTCGGTGAGGCCGTACCCGACGTGCACCTGATGACCGGTGGCCTCGGTGAAGCGCGCCGCGACCGCGGGATCCAGCGGCGCCGCGCCGCACACCGCCACGCGCACCGACACGGTCGCCGCGCGGACCGCGTCGGCGTCGGCCCAGGCCAGGAACATCGACGGTACGCCGACCAGCACGCTGACCCGGTGCCGGGCGATCTCGGCGAGCCCTGCAGTGGGCCCCGGCTCGTCGAGCAGCACGCCGGTGGCCCCGTGGTGGACGACGGCGCCGAGCACCGAGTTGAGCCCGTACGCGTGGAACAGCGGCAACGCCAGGAGAACGGTGTCCGTCGGCCCGACGACCGGCGGCTCGATCTCCGCGACCTGTTCGTGGTTGGCCAGCAGCGCACGGTGCGAGAGCATCGCGCCCTTCGGACGGCCCTCGGTGCCGGACGTGTAGAGCAGTACGGCCAGGTCGTCGCCGCCTCGGCGCGGACGGGGGCGCGGATCGGGCGCGTCGGCGGTCGGCGGTGTGTCGTGCACGGCGGTGAGCGCGGGCAGGTCGGCGGCCACCTCGGCGACCAGGCGGCGGACCCGCTCGGTGCCGATGAGCACGGACGCGCCGGAGTCGGCCAGTACGTGCCGCAGCTCCGGGGCGGTGAAGCCGGGGTTGACCGGGACCGCGACCAGGCCGGCTCGCAGTGCGCCGAGCCAGCCGATCACGAAGTCGGGGGTGTTGTGCAGCCCGATCGCGACCCGCGGCGGCGGGCCACCCGGGTCGGTGGGTGGCACGGCGGCGGCCAGGCCGTGCGCGGCGGCGGTCACGGCGGCGTCCAGTTCGGACCAGGTGACGCGCCCCTCCCGCCAGTACAGCGCGGGCCGGTCACCGTGGTCGAGAGCCGCCCGATGGACCCGGTCGGCGAGGTTCGGCGCGGGGTCTGCCGAGAAGTCCTGCACGGTGGTCGAGTCTGGCACAGCGGCGGTCGACAGGCCACGCCCGACGGTCGGGCCGCCAGGGCTGCCCGGCGTCCCGTCAATGGGACAGTCGCGGTGTCGTCGACACTCCGATCGAGTCCGGCCGATGGGACGGGTGGTGGGCCGGCCGACGCTTCGGCCCGGCCCACGCGGCGGCCGGCCGGGACGGCGCGGCCGATCGGCCAAACTGCCCCCGACCTGGGGATCCATCCAGGACCACCGGCCCGGGTCAAAGTCAAACGCACACGACGGACAACCGGTCCGCCACCGGTGCGACACAGCGGGAAATACTTCCGCCCTGTGTAACGGACTTGCCACGCGCGGGTGACGTTGGCCCTATTATCACTCGGGTCGGCTCACCCCATTTGCCGTGAGTCGACACCCCTCAGCCCGAGGAGGCCCCCGTGCCTGTGAGCGCATTGGACCAGCACCTCAAGGGGAACTGCCGCCCGTCGGCACACCCCGGAACCGTCCTGCCCGACCGGTTGCCCGGTCGGTCCGCACCGACGACCCGTAAACCAGCCCGGCCGGCCACCAACGGGACGGGGGCCGCGCGGTGACCACCTTCGGATACGCGGAACGCCCGGTCGGCCTGACTGGCCAGACGACCCGCTCCCCGGTCAACGAACGACCGGCGGCCCGCGCGCCGCTGGGCGACCCGCACGCCGCGATGCGTGGCGACAACGCCGCCCAGCGGACCCGCAACCGCCCACACACCAACGAGCCACCACCGAGACCGGCGGTCCCGGGTGGCAACGCGATGCCGACCGGTGGCCGTGTCGCCGCACCGGCCCGACCGACCATGCCCTCCCAGGGCCGTCGGGTCGGCGACGCGCCGACGGCGGCCACCGATCCGACGGCGGGCGAGACGGCGGTGATCCCGGCGGTCCCGGCCGCCACTCCGACCACCCCGACCACCCCGACCGGCTTCCCCAGCCGCCCGGACCCGTCCGACCCGGCCACGGAGGTCTGGACGCTTGTCGAGCGGGCGCAGGCTGGCGAGTCCGAGGCGTTCGGCCTCATCTACGACCGGTACGTCGACACCGTCTTCCGGTTCGTCTACTTCCGGGTCGGCAACCGCCAGCTCGCCGAGGACCTCACCTCGGACACGTTCCTGCGCGCTCTCAAGCGGATCGGCAGCTTCACCTGGCAGGGCCGCGACCTCGGCGCCTGGCTGGTGACGATCGCCCGCAACCTGGTCGCGGACCACTTCAAGTCCGGCCGGTACCGGCTGGAGGTCACCACCGGCGACGTGCTCGACGCCGACCGCGAGGACCGGGGCCCGGAGGGCAGCCCGGAAGCCGCGGTGGTCGAACACATCACCAACGTCGCCCTGCTCACCGCCGTCAAGCAGCTCAACCCGGAGCAGCAGGAGTGCATCGTGCTCCGGTTCCTCCAGGGCTTCTCGGTCGCCGAGACAGCCCGCGCGATGGGCAAGAACGAGGGTGCCATCAAGGCCCTGCAGTACCGGGCCGTTCGCGCCCTGGCACGGCTTCTGCCCGACGGCTTCCAGCCGTGATTCTCGGCGGCGGGGCCGACGAGCGTCGATCAATGTCTCGGCAGCTCAGGCCCGGTCGCACCCGGTGACGGCGATCACTTTCTGTGATTTCCGCCCCGCCAGGCCCGTAACCCGTGCCCGGTCCGCCGCGTTTCTCCGGGTGCGACCGGTGGTTGTCCCGGCAGGCCCGGGGCACCGAGGTCCGACCGGCACGCCGGACGGCACCTCACCTCCGTGGTGTCACACCGCCGCCCGGTCGCTGGCAACTATGGCGGCCGACCGGCCGTGACCAGCGAGAGGAGGTGCCTGCGGTGGACGACATCCTCTTCTCCCGCCGGCGCGCCGAGCGCTTCGCGCAGCTTCTCGACGAGGCCAACGGCGGCCGGCGGCACCACGTGCGGTCCCGGGTGGACAGCCAACTGGCCCCGCTCGTCGCAGTGGGTCAGCGGCTCAGCGTCGATCCCCCCACGGCCGAGGTGGACCCCGAGTTCCGCACCGGCCTGCGAGCGATGCTGCTCGCCACCGCCGAGCGCGAGGGAATGGGCACCCCACCGGCGACGGCCGAGCCGGCTGCCCCGCGGGCCGCGGCCACGAGCCGCGGCTCTCTGCTACCCGCGGTCACCGCCCGGCGGGCCCGCGCCCGGGGCGCGATCCTGGTCGGCATCGCCGCCGGCGCCATCGCCGTCTCCGGGATCTCCGCCGCCAGCGAGAACGCCGTTCCCGGCGACGCGCTGTACGGCATGAAGCGTTCCACCGAGCGGGCCCAGCTCGCCCTGGCCAGCTCGGACGTCAGCCGCGGCCAGCTGTTCCTGGACTTCGCCCGGACCAGGCTCGGCGAAGCAGCCGAACTGCGCGGCGACCGCATCGGCTACAGCGCCGTCCTCGACGACATGGACGCCGACACCCGGCAGGGTATCCGCCTGCTCACCGCCGCCGCCGTGCAGCGGGCCGAGCCGGCCAGCCTGGACACCGTCAACACGTTCGTCGCCAGCCAGCGCCGGGCGGTGACCAACCTGCTCGACGGCGCCAGCCGGGCCGACCGCGAACGGACCCGGAGGTCGCTGGCCCTGCTGGACAGCATCCGTGAGCGCTCGGACTCGGTACGCGCGGCGATCGCCTGCGGCCTGCCGGCACCGACCGGCAGCGACGCGCTCGGACCCACTCCGACCACCTGCCCCGGCGAGCGCTGACCCGCCAGCCCCGGGACCGCCATACCGCACGTCTGACCGGCCGGGCCACAGTTCCCTGTGGTCCGGCCGGTCGACCGTGCGCTCCGGCTACCCTCGCTGGAGGCATCCGTCGTACCTGGTCAGGAGAGGAGTCGCGTGGCGCGCAGCCGCAAGGTGACGGTCAGCACCGACGCTCACGGTCACACCGCCGGGTGGGCGGAGACCGCGCTGGCGCCGGTGACCCCACCCGCACCGGACCCGGCCGCCGCGGCGTTCTTCGACGTCGACAACACGATGATGCAGGGCGCGTCGATCTACTGGTTCGCCCGCGGGCTCGCCGCCCGGAACTACTTCACGACCGCCGACCTGGCCCGCTTCGCCTGGCAGCAGCTCCGGTTCCGGCTGCTCGCCCGCGAGCACGCCGGGGACATGTCCCAGGCGAAGGACGCCGCGCTCGCCTTCGTCGAGGGGTGGCGGGTGGACGACGTCGAACGCCTCTCGGAGGAGATCTTCGACGAGCTGATGGCCCCTCGGATCTGGGCCGGCACCCGGCAGCTCGCCCAGCGCCACCTGGACGCCGGTCAGCGCGTGTGGCTGGTCAGCGCCGCCCCGGTGGAGATCGGCCGGGTGATCGCCACCCGACTTGGCCTGACCGGCGCGATCGGCACGGTGGCCGAGGTGCGGGCCGGGGCGTACACCGGGCGGTTGGTGGGCGACCTCATGCACGGGCCGGCGAAGGCCGAGGCGGTCACCCAGCTCGCCGCCGTGGAAGGGCTGGACCTGAGCCGCTGCGCGGCCTACAGCGACTCGGCCAACGACCTGCCGCTGCTCCGCTCGGTGGGCCGGGCGGTGGCGGTCAACCCGGACGGCACCCTGCTGCGGCAGGCCCGGCAGCACGGCTGGGAGGTGCGGGACTTCCGCAACGGCCGTCGGGCGGTCAAGATCGCCGTACCGTCGACGGCGGCGGCCGGTCTGGTCGCCGGCGCGGTCACCGCCGGCCTGGCGTTGCAGCGCCGCCGCCGCGCCGGCTGACCGCCGGGCCTACGGCCCGAAGGGGTCGGGTCGCCGTTCCAGCAGCGAGTGCAGGGTCTGCTGGATGGTCTCCCGCACCTGGTCGGCGAGGTTGAAGACCACCAGCGGGTCGTCCGCCGAGTCGGTCAGGTGCGCGGTGGGGATCGGCGGGCAGAACTCGATCAGCCATTTGCTGGGCAACGGCACCATGCCCAGCGGCCCGAGCCAGGGGAAGGTCGGCGTGACCGGGAAATACGGCAGCTTGAGCAGCCGAGCCACGGGCTTGATGTCGGCGAGCATGGGGTAGATCTCCTCGCCGCCGACGATGGCGACCGGAACGATCGGCGTGCCGGTGCGCAGCGCCGCCGAGACGAAGCCGCCCCGACCGAACCGTTGCAGCTTGTACCGGTCGGCGTAGAGCTTGCCGACGCCCTTGAACCCCTCCGGGAACACACCGACCAGGTCACCACCGCCGAGCAGCCGCTCGGCGTCCGGGTTGCAGGCCACCGTGCCACCGGTCTTGCGGGCGATCTCCGACACCACCGGCATCCGGAAGACCAGGTCGGCGCCGAGCAGGCGCAGGTAGCGGTGAGCGGGGTGCTTGTCGTGCAACGCCGCCGAGAGGATCAGCGCGTCCAGGGCGACGGTGCCGGAGTGGTTGCCGACCACCAGCGCGGGCCCGTCGACGGGGACGTGCTCGACCCCGCTGACCTCGGTACGGAACCAGTCCCGATAGAGCAGCCGCAGCAGCGGGTGGAAGACCGCGTCGGTCAGGTCCGGGTCGAACCCGAACTCGTCGACCTCGTAGTCACCGGCCAGCCGTCGGCGCAGGAACGCCAGCCCGTTCGCGACCCGGCGGTCCCACTGGTCGCCGGGCCGATCCGGCACCGCCGGACCGGTGCCGCCCGCCCCGCCCGCGGTGGGCGGGACGCCCCCGCCCGCCGGCTCGTCGGTCGTCGTGTCGACCTCGTCGGCGGCCGGGTCGCCGCCCGCCACCGCCGGCTCGTCGGTCGCGGTGTCGACCTCGTCGCGCGGCGTCCCGGCCGGCGTGAGCCGGCTCGCCGGCCGGTGGCCGTTGCGCCGCGCCGGCTCCGCGTCCGGCACGGGTGGCCCCGGCGGTACGTCGAACGGCCCCATGCCCGCCGGCTCGCGCCCCTGCGTCGGCCCGGTCATGACGCCACCTCGGTTCGCGACCGCGGGGCTCGCCCAACCGGCGCACGCCGCGCGCTCATGACGACCGCTCCCGCACCGCGGCACGGACCTGCCGGATGCCGTCCAGGACCAACTGCTCGGCGGCGGCCAACTGACCCCGGCTGAGCACCACCCCACCGTTGTGGGCGCGGATGAAGTCGTCGAACGCGGCGGCGGTGGAGCGGGGTGTGAAGCCGTACTCCTGTTCAAGGCGCGTGGTGTCGACGACCCGCCCGTGCACGAAAAGATCGACCTGGTCCAGGCCGTAGCGGCCGAACCCCATGGTGCGGGCCAGCGCAGCGGCGCCCGAGAGACCCGGCTCCAGCACCGGCACGGCCACCCGACCGGCCCGCCGGATCGCCTGGGACAGCGACAGCACCCCCGGACCGGCGACGTTGTAGGTGCCGGGGTGATCCTCCACGATCGACCGGTGCAGCACCTCCAACGCGTCGTCGAAGTGCAGGAACTGCAACCGGGGATCGCGGCCGAAGACCGTCGGCACGAACGGCTGCGCGAAGTAGCGCGTCAACGTCGTGTCGGCGGTCGAACCGATGAACGGAGCGAAACGCAGCACCGTGGCGGTCACGTCGGCCCGGCGGCGGCGGAAGCCGCGAACGTACCCCTCGACGTCGAGGATGTCGCGGCCGAAACCGCCGCGCGGCACCTCGCGCGGCTCGGTCTCCTCGGTGAACACCGCCGGATCGCGGAACGACACCCCGTACGCGGCGGTCGACGAGCGGACCACGAGCTTGCGCAGACGGGGCGCCCGTTGGCAGGCGGCGAGCAGTTGCATGGTGCCGATGACGTTCTGGTCCTTCATGGCCGACCGGCCGCCGTGCTGCTGGTCGGGGGCGCTGACCAACGCGAGGTGCACCACCGCGTCGACCTCCAGGTCGGCGAGGAGCCCGACGAGCGACCCCGGGTCGACGCGAATCCGCTCGACCCGGTCCAGCAGATCGGTGAACTCGGCGCCCGGCTCCGGCGCGTCCACGCCGATGACCCGCTCGATGCGGGGGTCGGCGGCCAGCCGGGCAGCCACGTGCGCGCCCAGGTACCGACCGACCCCGGTGACGACGACGACCCCCGGAGCACCTGAGGTGCTTCCGGGGGTCATCTGACGCACCTACGCCGACAGGAGGGATCGAGCCGGGACGACCACGGCCTGATCACCTGAGCCTCCGGGGGTCGACAGTTTGGCAAGTGAGGCCTTATGCCGGGCGCTGTGCCCGGCGACGATCACTTGCCGAGACGGCGACGCTGGACGCGGGTCTTGCGCAGCAGCTTGCGGTGCTTCTTCTTAGCCATGCGCTTACGGCGCTTCTTGACCACCGAGCCCATACGACAGCCTTTCGATACAACGTGCGGGGCGGACCGGATGACACCACGCAGGTGGCGACGGCGACCGCATGCGGACAACGGACCGGACCGGTCTGGGCGGCAGGGCGCACCGGTGGGGTCTCGGTCGGGCTCCAGGGTAGCCGGAGAGCGTCAGCAGGACCAACGCGCCCCCGTCCATGCCGCCTACGTGGCACTCGATCGGCGGACCGGTGGCTCAGGCGGTTTCCTGAAACGCGCCCCGCAGGTATTCGTGCACCGCGTGCTCGGGCACCCGGAACGACCGCCCCACCCGGACGGCGGTGAGCTCACCGCTGTGCACGAGGCGATAGACCGTCATCTTTGACACCCGCATGACCGTCGCCACCTCCGCGACGGTCAGGAACTTGACCTCCGACAGCCGTCCATCGGACTGCGACCCGGCCATGGCTCACCGACCCATCCCATGCCCGGCGCGTGCCAACCCGACGGATGCTCCGGGCCGGGCGGCGACGCGCGTGTTACCAGTACGGTAGCGGGGCGGCTGTGACCGGCGCGATCCCTTCGTACAACTGATCATGCCCAGATCGTCGGTTCACCCGATCCGCGCTCCCGCTATCCCCCCGCCTGCGCCGGTCGTCCGATTGGCCCGGCCCGATCTCACTCGGCGCGCAGCGCCACCACCGGGTCGAGTCGGCCGGCGCGCTGCGCGGGAACCACCCCGAAGACGATCCCCACCGCCGCCGACACACCGAAGGCCAGCGCCAACGACCACCAGGTGATCGCCGCCGGGATGGGTGACAACGCGTCCACCAGCAGGGCGGTGCCCACGCCCAGCGCCATCCCGGTCAACCCGCCGATCGTGGTGAGCAGCACCGCCTCCAGCAGGAACTGCACGCCGATGTCGCGGGGCCGGGCGCCGACGGCCTTGCGCAGCCCGATCTCCCGGGTCCGTTCCCGGACGCTGACCAGCATGATGTTGGAGACGCCGACGCCGCCGACGAGCAGCGAGATGCCGGCGATGGCGGCGAGCACGCCGGTGAGGACACCGAGGATGTCGCCGAGCACACCGAGGATCTGCTGCTGCGTGACCGCGCTGAACTCGGTGTCGGGGTGGCGGCGGTTCAGCTCGGCGACGATGCGCTCGCCCAGCTCGTCGATGCGCTCCCGATCGGGCGCCTTCACCGCGATGCCGTCCACCCGCTGGGTGCCCCACAGTCGCTGCGCCGCGGTGACCGGCACGTGCACCTCGTCGTCCCGGTCGACGCCGAGGCTCTGCCCGAGGGGCGCGAAGACGCCGATGACCCGGAACCGCACCCCGGCGAGGGTCACCTGCTGACCCAGGGGATCTCGGTCGGGGAACAACGCGCGGGCCACCGAGTCACCGAGGACCGCGACCCGCCGGCTGGTGTCGACGTCCGTGCCGGTGAGGTAGCGGCCCCGGGCCAGCGACCGGGTGAACACCGTCGGGGTGGTCTCCAGCACGCCCTGGACGGTGGTGAAGTCGGAGCGGGCGCCGGCCCGTGCGGTCGCCCCGGAGGCGACGGTGACCGCGACCCGGTCGGGATCGCCGACGACCCGGGAGACCGCGTCCACGTCCTTGAGCGTCAACGGCGACACGACCGGCGCGGTGCCCACCTCGATCTTGCCGGGGACGACCAGCAGCAGGTTGGAGCCGAGCCCTTCGACCTGCTGCTCCACCTTCTGCTTGGTGCCGGTGCCGATGGCGACCAGCAGCACCACCGAGGCCACCCCGATGATCACGCCGAGCATGGTGAGCGAGCTGCGCAGCCGGTTGGCCCGGAGCGCGTCCAGCGCGACCCGCCACGCCTCGGCGACCCTCACGCCGCACCGTCCTCGGGCTCGCGCGGAAGGCGCCCGGTGGCTCCGGCGGCGCCACCAGAGCCACCGGACGGGTGCCCCGGGCCGCTTCCGGACACGGACCGGGGCTCCGCGCTGGGAGCGGGGACCAGTGTCTCAGGTCGACCGTGATCGACGGACAGCGGTCGATCATGAGGTGCGGTGGCGCTGTCCGCCACCACCACACCGTCGCGCATGGTGATCCGGCGGGCGGCCCGCGCCGCCACCTCCTGGTCGTGGGTGACCATCACCAGCGCCACCCCGGATTCCGCGTTCAACCGCTCCAGCAGCTCCAGGACCGCCGCGCCGGTGACGCTGTCGAGGTTGCCCGTCGGCTCGTCGGCCAGCAGCACCGTCGGCTCGGTGACCAGGGCGCGGGCGATGGCGACGCGCTGCTGCTCGCCACCGGACATCTGGTTGGGCCGGTGGTCCAGCCGGTGCCCGAGACCGACCCGGCCCAGCATCGCCGCCGCCCGCTCCCGGCGCTGCCGGGCCGACACACCCCGGTAGACCAGGGGCAACGCCACGTTCTCCACCGCCGACGTACGCGGCAGCAGGTGGAACGCCTGGAAGACGAACCCGATCGTCTCGTTGCGCAGGGCGGCCATCTCCGGCGGGGAGAGGGCGTTGACGTCCCGCCCGCCGATCACCAACCGGCCACCGGTCGGTCGGTCGAGCCCGCCCAACAGGTGCATGAGCGTGGACTTGCCCGAGCCGGACGGCCCCACCAGCGCCACGTAGTCACCGGGCTGCACGGTCAGCGACACCCCGCGCAGCGCCTCCACCGACACCCCGTCGAGGTGGTACGTCCGCGACACGTCCACCGCCTCGATGGCCGGCGGGGTGTCGGTCACCGGACCTCCTGGCCGTCGCGCACCTGGTCGGTGCCGCGCACCACGACCCGGTCGCCGGCCTGGACCCCGTTGAGGATCTGCACCAGGTCGGCCCCCTGGACGCCCACGGTCACCGGCGCCCGGTCGGCCTTGCCGTCGCGGACCACCCAGACCGCGTCCCGGCCGTCGGCGGAGAACACCGCCGAGGCGGGGACGGTCACCGCGTCGGCGGCCTCGCGTACGCGCAGGTGCACGATCGCGTTCATGCCGGGGCGGGGCGTCGGGGCCGGCGCGTCCTCGGCCAGCTTCCCGGGACCCAGCGTGAGGCGTACCCGATAGGTGACGCCGCCCTGCGCGGAGCTGGTGGGGAGCACGTCGACCGAGCGGACCGTGGCGTCGTAGCTGGCGCCGGTGACGGCGTCCAACTCGACTGTGGCGCCGACCCCGGCCTTGACCAGCAGCACGTCGGTCTCGTCCACCTCGGCGAGCAGCCCCAACTGCCCGGTGTCCACCACGGTCAGCACGGGCGTGCCGGCGGTGACCTGACCGCCGACCGCGACGGCGTCGTCGACCCCGGCGGGCGGCCCGCCCTGGGCGGGGGCCAGCGCGGACGGGTCGAGCCCGGCCCCACCGGCCTGCTCCAACAGCCCGGCCAGTCCGCCGTTGGCGCCGCTGCCGGCCCGGGTGCCGCCGGGCTGCACCACCCCGGCGACCGGGGCGCGCAGGGTCAGCGCGTCGACTGTCGCCTTCGCCAGGTCGTACGCCTGCTGGGCCTGGAGCCGCTGCGCCGCGGAGAGCGAGCCGACGGCGGAGTTCAGCCCGCTGATCCCCGCTGCACCGCGCGGACCGCCGCGTCGGCGCTGCGCGCGGCGGCGGCGTACTGCCGCTGGGCGGACGTCACCTGGGTCAGCAGCGCGTCGCGCAGTTGCGGGTCGGCGATCTTCTCGGCGGCCTCGCGGGCGGCGTCGAACGCCTCCTCCGCCGCCTTGTCCGTGCCCCGCAGGCTGCTGCTCAGGTTGCCGGTGGAGACACCCCGGCCGGCGCGCTTGGCGGCGTCCAGCGCCTCCTTCGCCTGGCGCAGCCGGGCCTGAGCCGACGGGGATGCGACCACGGCGAGCACCTGGCCACGCTTCACCCGCTGTCCGGGTTGGACGCGCAGGCTGGCCAGGGTGCCGTCGGCGGGCGCGGTGAGGGTGGCGGCGGCGCGGGCCGTCACCGTCGCCGGGGCGTCGATCACCTCGCTGACCGGGTTGCGGGCGGCCGAGGCGAGCGCGACCGGCGGCTGGTCGTCGCCGCACGAGGCGGCGGTGGTGGCGGTGAGGACGGCGACGGCGGTCAGGGCGATGAGCAGGCGGGGCCGCGTGGCGCTTGCGGGCCGCGGCAACTGGGGGCGGCGCACCCATCGATCGTACGGCGCACCGTCGCGCCGACCGTCAGGCGGAGGTCGCGCGGACGTACGCCACGCACTCGTCGTGCAACGTCGACCACTGCTCGCCGAACGCCTGCTCGGCGGCGGCGTCGGGGGTCTTGCGCTCGTGCACCACGGCCTTGAAGAAGGTCAGCAGCCGCTCCGGCCCGAACCGGTCGACGAGGTGCCGGACGGCGAGGTAGCCGACGCCGTAGCTGCCGCCGACCCGCTCGGCGGGGGCGTCGTCGGCGGGCGTGACGCCCTCCAGCCGGCCGTCCCAACCGCCCCGGACCAGCTTGCGCACCTCCGCGAGCCCCTCGTACCGGTCGACCGGCTGACCGCCCGAGCCGGCGAACTCGGCAAGCCCTTCGACGAGCCACCAGGTCGTCTTGCCCGGGTAGCCGCGCTCCGGCAGCGAGGCGGCGTGGGTCAGCTCGTGCCGGAGCAGGTCGTCGGTGCTGCTGCTGGACAGCCCGTCGGCGTTGAGCACCACCTCGTGGTGGCCGCCGCCCACGGTCACCGCGTAGCCGCCGGTCCACTGTGGGCGTCCGCCGCCGTACCAGCGCTGCCACTCCGTCCGACCGGCGTAGAAGATCCGGTAGCGGTCCGGCGGCGAGCCGGTCACGGCGTACGTGTCGGCGACGGCGGCGGCCGCCTCCGCCTGGGTCAGCAGGCCGGGCAGCTTGCCGCGCAGCGCCGGCGTGGTGGCGACGATGGTCCGCGCGCCGACCGCCACGGTCAGCTCGCTGATCTCCCACGGTCGGGTGCCGGTCTCGGCGGACTTGGACTCCTCCAGGGCGACCAGTCGCGGCTGGTCGCCGTTCTCCCGCCAGCGGGTGCCGATCAGCACCGGGCTCGGTCGGCAGCCGGGCGCCACGAAGCAGTACTGGAAGCGCACCAGCAGCCGCCACTCGCCCGGCCTGCCGACGACCGGTACGGGCAGGCCGCTCGGCTCGGCCCGCCACACCGTCACCTTCAGGGCGCGCAGCGCAGCGAAACGACGGCGCAGGTCGGGATGCGCGGCGGGGTCGGCGACGGCGAGGAAGGCGGGCCGGTCGCCACCGAGCAGTGCCGTGGACTGCCGCTGGAGCTGCGCGGTCATCCGGTCGGACAGCGCGCGGGCGACGGCGGTGGCCGGGTCGTCGGTCGCGGTGGCGCCGGCCCGGCTGACCGTGGCCCGGCCGCCGGCCTCGCGTACCGCACCGACGACCAACGCCGCCGGAAGGCCGCAGCCCAGCAGCAGGACCACCACGACGAGCACGGTCCACAGCGGCCAGAGCCGCCGCGGTGCTGGCTGCTGCACCCCGTCAGTCACCCGCCGAAGGGTACGACCAAAGACCGGATCGGGCGAGGCCGACCCGGCCGATCGGACCGGGTCAGGCTCCGCGAGCCGGCCAGGAGCGGAATGCCACGTCCAGGCCGGCGACCAACTGGTGGTACGAGCGGTCGACCTCGCGCGGCAGGCCGAAGCCACCGGCGGCCTCCAGGGCGACGAACCCGTGCAGGGCGCTGCGCAACGCCCGGGTCGCGTCCACCGCGTCGTCGCCGGTGAGTCCGTAGCCGCGCAGCACCGCGAAGATGGCGCCGACCGCGCGTTCGCCCGCCTCGACGTGTTCCGGGTCGGACGGGTCGGGCACCCGCTGGGTGGCGGGGTAGCGCCCGGGGTGCCGGTGGGCGTAGGCGCGGTAGGCGTCCGCCATCGCCCGCAGCGCGTCCCCACCCGAGCGGCCGGCGGCCGACGTGGTCAGCTCTGTGGCCAGCTCGACGGTGGCCAGCGCGGCGAGCTTCTGACTCAGCGCGTCCGCCCCTCGGATGTGCTTGTAGAGGCTGGGCAGCGCGACTCCGAGCCGGCTGGCGAGCGCGGCGAGGGTGAGCTGCTGGTAGCCGACCTCGTCGGCCAGCCGGGCGGCCTCCCGCACCACGGTCTGCTGGTTGAGCCCGGCCCTAGGCACCGGCACACACCGCCAGGAAACCCACCAGCTCGTCGGCGGTGGCCCGCGGCCGGTCGGCGTGCGGGTAGTGCCCGGCCTCCTCGATCATCCGGGCCTCGGCGACGCGGAAGAGCCGGCGGGCCGCCCGCGCCTCGGCGCCCGGGTCGGGGAAGTCCGGGTCCTTGGCGCCCATCAGCACCAGCACCGGTTGGCGCACCTGCGGCGCGCGGGCGGTCCAGTGCGGCTCGACCGGCGCGATCACACCGCGGGTCGCGGCCATCCGGCCGGGCTCGCGCAGGTTGGCCACCATCGACCGGCGGTACGCCGCGTCGTCGGCCGGCCGGTGCACGGGAAAGAGCGTGTTGTGGAACATCCCGAACAGTCGGGGACTGCGCAGCACGGCCGCCATCGCCGCCCGCAGCAGCGGGTTGAGTTTCGGCTGACCGACGAACGCGCCGATCTGCACGATGCCGGAGACCAGCTCGGGCGCGTCGGTCGCGGCGAAGACCACCGCCGCGGCGGCGGACGAGCTGCCGACCAGCACGGCCGGCCCCGAGTCGAGGTCACGGACGACGGCCAGCAGGTCGGCGCCGACCTCCGCCGGGGCGTACGTGGGCCAGCCGACGCTGGACTCCCCGTGCCCGCGTACGTCGACCGAGGCGACCCGGTAACCGGCGGCCACGAGCAGCGGCACCAGGTGTCGGAAGCTCGCCCTGTTCTCGCCCATGCCGTGCGCGAGGACGACCAGTGGGCCGTCGCCGTGCACCTCGTACGCGATGTGTCCGCCGTCCCGCCGCACCTGGCTAACTGTCATAGCTTTAAGCTAACCCAATTAGCCAAGCGCGTCAAGCGGCGACTACTTCTTGGAGATCAGGGCGCGGCCGAAGAAGACCAGGTTCGCCGGGCGCTCGGCGAGCCGACGCATCAGGTAGCCGTACCACTCGTCGCCGTACGGGACGTAGGTGCGCACCGTGTAGCCCTCGCCGGCCAGCCGGGCCTGCTCCTCGGGGCGGATGCCGTAGAGCATCTGGAACTCGAAGCGCTCCGGCCCCCGGTCGAACCAGCGGGCCCGGTCCTCGCCGATCGCGATCATCCGCGGATCGTGGGTCGCCAGCATCGGGTAACCGTCACCGGACATCAGGATGTTCATGCAGCGGACGTAGGACTTGTCCACCTCGCGGGCCGACTGGTACGCCACCGACTCCGGCTCCCGGTACGCGCCCTTGCACAGACGCACCCGCGACCCGGCGGAGGACAGCTCCCGGCAGTCCGACTCGGTGCGCCGCAGGTACGCCTGGAGCACCGCGCCGGTCGACGGAAAGTCCTTGCGCAGCTTGGCCAGCACCTCCAGCGTCGAGTCGGTGGTGGTGTGGTCCTCCATGTCCAGGGTGACCGTGGTGCCCGCGGCGTCGGCGGCCGCGCAGATCGCCCGCACGTTGTCGTACGCCAACTGCTCGTCGAACATCTGGCCGAGCGCGGAGAGCTTCACGCTCACCTCGGCGGCCGGGGTGAGCCCGGCCCCGGAGAGCATCGACAGCAGCTTCAGGTACTCGTCCCGGGTGGCCGTGGCCTGCTCGGGGGTGACGGTGTCCTCGCCCAGGTGGTCGAGGGTGACGGCCAGACCGTCGTCGACGAGCCCGCGGGTCGCGCGCAACGCGTCGTCGGTGGTGGCGCCGGCGACGAACCGGCGAACGACGTCCCGGGTGTACGGGGCGGTCGCGACGAGCCGCTCGACCTGGGATGACCGGGAGGCGGCGAGGATGACGGAACGGAGCATGAGCCGAGCGTATCGCCCCTGCCAGGACCCCCGCCGAGGGGCGGCCGGGGCTGCGGTGCTGGCGTCGATCGACTACAACGATGCCGTGGACCAACGCCCCCGCCGCCGGCTCCGGTCGGCCTCCGTGCAGCTCGGCGCGCTCACCGCTCTCGCGCTCGCCCTCTCCGGCTGCAACATGACCTCGGACGACGACGATGACGACTGCGCCCTCGGGCCGGTCGGCGGCGGTGACACGGTCGCGCTGGCGATGCGGGTCCCCGCGCCTGTCGCGGGGCGGACCGCCGGGGAGCCGACCACCGCCGCCCTGCCCGAGCGCGGCGGGTTCGGCACCCACCTCGCCTCCTGCGGCGGCTGACGTGCGCCGTGAGTCCGTGCCGCCCCGGCCCGACTGGGACGCCACCATCCGCGCGCAGGGGCTGGTCTACGTCGACACCGAACTGCCCGACGGCGGGATCATGTCGTACTGGGACGAGACCGCCGCGTACGCCTTCGACCTCGACGAGGTGCTGCGGCTGGAGGAGGCCACGGAGGAGCTGCACCGGATGTCGGTGGCCGCCGCCGAGCACGTGGTGGCGCAGCGCCGGTACGCCGAGTTCGGCATCCCCGCCTGGGCGGCCGACGCGGTGGCCCGGTCGCTGCGCGAGGCGCCACCCACCCTCTACGGGCGCTTCGACCTGGCGTACGACGGCACCTGGCCGCCGAAGATGCTGGAGTACAACGCGGACACGCCGACGGCGCTGGTCGAGGCGAGCATCATCCAGTGGTACTGGCTGGAGCAGACCCGCCCCGAGCTGGACCAGTGGAACAGCCTGCACGAGCGGCTGGTCGGCGCCTGGGCCAAGATCGGCGCGGGGCTGCACGACCCCCGGGTGCACGTGCTCTGGTCGAACGAGGAGGAGTCGGGCGAGGACCACATGACCGCCGGCTACCTCGCCGAGACCGCCCGACAGGCCGGCCTCGACGTCGAGCTGCAACCCATCCAGGAGATCGGCTGGGACGGCCGGCGCTTCGTCGACGCCGCCGACCGCCCGGTGACCACCTGCTTCAAGCTCTACCCGTGGGAGTGGATGCTGGCCGAGCCGTACGGGCCGCCCGCGCTGGCCCCGGGCACCCCGACCACCTGGATCGAACCGGCGTGGAAGCTGCTGCTGTCCAACAAGGCGCTGCTCGCGATCCTCTGGGAGCTCTACCCCGACCACGAGTACCTGCTCCCGGCGTACCTCGACTCGCCGCGCGGCATGCCCGAGTACGTGGCCAAGCCGCTGCTCGGCCGGGAGGGCGGCTCGGTACGCATCGTGACCGCCGAGCAGGAGATCACCAACCCGGGGATCTACGGCGACGAGGGCTGGTGCTACCAGGAGTTCCGGGCGCTGCCGCAGTTCGCCGGCAACCGGGTGGTGCTGGGCAGCTGGATCGTCGACGGCGAGTCGGCCGGGGTGGGGGTTCGGGAGAGCGCGAGTCTGATCACCGACGGCTACGCGCGGTTCCTGCCGCACTACATCGACGCGCCGCGCACCCCGTGAGTCGTCTACCGTTGGGGGCGTGAACTTCGACGCGTACGCCCGGACCGGCGTTGACCTGGTCAACGCCCGCCTGGACGACCTCGACGACCTGCGGGCCCTCTTCCCCGACGACAACGCCTGGATGCGCGACGAGGTCGCCGATCGCGACGTCGCGATTTTCCGGCGGGCGCAGAAGCGGCTCCGCGACGTCTTCGAGTACGGCACCTCGGGGCGCGACGCCCAGGCGGTGACCGAGCTGAACGCGCTGCTCGAGGCGTTCCCGGTCCAGCCGCGCATCTCCGGGCACGACTCCAGCGACTGGCACATGCACGTGACCAGCCGGGGCGCGTCGGTCAGCGCCGAATACCTGGCCGGCGCGGTCTGGGGGCTGTCGGTCTGGCTCTGCGAGTACGGCAGCGCCCGCTTCGGGGTCTGCGCCGACGAGCGGTGCGGCAACGTCTACCTGGACACGTCGTCCAACTGCTGCCGGCGGTTCTGCTCCGAGCGCTGCGCCACCCGCTCGCACGTGGCGGCACACCGGGCCCGCAAGCGGGCCGCCATCGGGGAGCAGCTGCCGGTCGCCCCGCAGCCGACCTCGACCACCGAATCACTGACCCCGGTCAGCTGACGCCGGGCCCCGCCGGGGTCAGACGTCGACCGGTGACTGGGCGGGCAGGTGCTGGCGGGCGAACTCCAGCGCGGCGCGCAGGTCCGCCTCGCGCACCGCGCGACTCTTCGCGCCCCGGGTCGCCACCTCGACGGCCACCGCGCCGGTGAAGCCCCGCGCCGCCAGCGAGGAGAGCAGCTCCCCGCAGGGCTGGGTGCCGCGCCCGGGCACCAGATGCTCGTCGCGACCCTCGCCGGTGCCGTCGCCGAGGTGCACGTGGGCCAGGCCCGCGCCCATCCGGTCGGCCATTTCGAGGGGGTCGCTGTGCGAGGCCGCGCAGTGCGACAGATCCAGGGTGTACGACGGGTAGCCGCTGTCGGTGGGATCCCACCCGGGGACGTACGGGACGAACTGCCGGCCCGCCATCCGCACCGGATACATGTTCTCCACCGCGAAGCGCAGCCCGTTGAACCGGTCCGCGACCGTGGCCAAGCCCTCGGCGAAGTTGCGCGCGTAGTCCCGCTGCCAGGAGAACGGCGGGTGCACCACGACCGTCGGCGCACCCAGCGTCTCGGCCAACTCGGCGGCCCTGCGCAGCCGCTCCCACGGGTCGGGGCTCCACACCCGCTGCGTGACCAGCAGGCAGGGCGCGTGCACCGACAGCACCGGCACGCCGTAGTGCGCCGACAGGCCGCGCAGCGCGCCCGCGTCCTGGCTGACCACGTCGGTCCAGACCATCACCTCGACGCCGTCGTAGCCGAGCGCCGCAGCCAGTTGGAACGCCGCCGCGGTCGGCTCGGGAAAGACCGACGAGCTGGACAGGAGCACCGGAACGCGGGAAGTCACATCAGCCAGCGTAGCTTGGCTGTCGTGGGGCCATCAGGACGAGCACTGGCAAACCACTCGTAACCCGGCACCCTGGTCAGATCGGCTCGAGTTGATCGAGTCGGCGGAGGATGACCCCCTCCCGCAGGGCCCACGGGCAGATGTCCAGCGTGTCCAGGTCGAGCCTGCGCATCACCGCCTCGGCGACCACCGCGCCCGCCAGCAACTGGTGGGCCCGGCCCGCGCTGACCCCCTCCAGCTCCACCAACTGGCTGGGCGGAATGTGCCGGATGAAGCCGATGACCTGCCGCAGACCTTCACGGGTCAGGCTGCGCCGCGCCCAGAGACCGGCCCCGGACGGCGCCGCGCCGGCCAGTCGCGCCAGGGTGCGGAACGTCTTCGAGGTGGCCACCGCCCGACCCCAGCCCACCTCGGTCAACTGGTCGACCACCTTGTTTAGCCGGCCGTCCACGTACTCCCGCAGTTTGTCGACGGCCTCGGCGGACGGCGGCGTCGCGCTGTCCGGGTCGACCCGCAGCCGCTCCCGGCTCAGGCGGCCGGCGCCGAGCGGCAGCGAGATCGCGACGTCCGGGTCCTCGTCGATCCCGGCGGCGATCTCCAGGGAGCCGCCACCGATGTCGAGCACCAGCAGGCGCCCCGCCGACCAGCCGAACCAGCGCCGCACCGCCAGGAAGGTCATCCGCGCCTCGTCCGCGCCGGAGAGCACCTCCAGGCGTACGCCGGTCTCGTCGCGGACCCGGGCGAGCACGTCGGCCGCGTTGGTGGCGTCGCGGACGGCGGACGTGGCGAACGCGATCAGGTCGTCGGCCTCCAGCCCGGTGGCCGCCGCCTTGGCCATGCCGACCGCCTTGACCAGGCTGTCCGAGCCGGCCTCGGTCAACGCGCCGTCCGGGCCGATCTGCTCGGCGAGACGCAGGACGACCTTCTCCGAGTGCGCCGGCCAGGGGTGCGCGCCATGGTGCGCGTCGACCACCAGCAGGTGCACCGTGTTGGATCCGACGTCGAGGACACCCAGTCGCATGGTGAAGACACTAGGTGCAACACGTTCGTGCGGCTCGTCGGCCCGGGGACGTCACCGCGCGTACGCTGGTCCGAGTGACGATGGAGCTCCGCGTGCTGGTGGACGATCCGGGCGACCCGCGCAGCCGCGAGGTGCCGCTGGACTTTCCCCGGGAGTGGATCGAGTTCGCCGACCCGGCGGACGAGACCCACCTGATCCGGGCCGACCTGACCTGGCTGCTGTCCCGCTGGACCTGCATCTTCGGCCGGGGTTGCCACGGCATCATCGCCGGCCGGTCCGCCGACGGCTGCTGCTCGCACGGGGCGTTCTTCACCGACTCGGACGACGAGAAGCGTGTCCGCAAGGCCGTCAAGCTGCTCACTCCGTCGACCTGGCAGCACTTCCGGCGCGGTTTCAAGAACTGGACCGACGAGGACACGATCGACGGCAAGAACCCCGCACGCCGCACCGCCACCCAGGACCCCGACGGGCCGTGCGTCTTCCTCAATGACGCCGACTTCGCTGGCGGGGGAGGCTGCGCGCTGCACGCCCAGGCGCTGCGCGACGGGGTGCACCCGCTGGAATACAAGCCGGACGTCTGCTGGCAGCTGCCGATCCGGCGGGACCAGGACTGGGTCAAGCGACCCGACAACACCAAGGTGCTGGTCTCCACGCTGTCCGAGTTCGACCGGCGCGGCTGGGGCGCCGGCGGGCACGATCTGGACTGGTGGTGCACCTCCTCGACGGACGCCCACGTGGGCGCCGAGCCGATGTACCTGTCGTACGGGCCGGAGCTGACCGCGCTGATCGGCGCCGCCGCGTACGAGCGACTTGCCGAGCTGTGCGCGGCCCGGGTGAAGCAGGGCCTGGTCGCCCCGCACCCCGCCGACGATCTCTAGCTGATCTTGGTAGCAAACTTGCTACCATTTCCCCATGGCAATGACGCTCCGCCTCGATGACGAACGTGAACGGCAACTCCGCCTCGTCGCGGACGAGGAGGCGCGGTCGATGCACGCCGTCGTCGTCACCGCGATCGATGACTACCTGGCACGGCGAAACGCCAAGGAGTTCGGCGACCTGGCCGACGAGATCATTGAACGCCACGCCACCCTGCTCGCCCGCCTGGCGGAGTGATGACGGACATCCGCTATCCCACGCTCGCCGACGTGGCCGCCATCGCCCGCAAGCTCGGTGTCGGGATCAGGGACGCCGGCCTGGTGGAGTCGGCGGTGGCTCGACCGAAGACGAGTGTGTTCGGAGAGGATGCCTACCCGGACCTCTGGACCAAGGCGGCGGCACTGCTGCACTCGCTGGTCAACAACCACCCGTTCGTGGACGGCAACAAGCGGATCGGCTGGATCGTGACGATCGCCTTCCTGCTCCAGAACCGCGCCTTCACCGTCGCCCAACTTGACGAGACCGACCAGGACATCGCGTACGACCTGGTCATCAGCGTGGCGGAGAGCCGTCTGACCGAGGTGGCCGACATCGCGGTGGCGCTGCGCAAGCTGTTCTGAGCTGCGCGCCCCGTCAGCGCAACGCCGCATCGACGAGCGTGCGGGCGCTGCGCCGGGCCGCGTCGGCGATCACCGGGTCGCCGTCCAGCACGCCGCTGGCGAGCCCGCCGTCGAGCAGCAGGGTGAGCTGCCGGGCGAGCAGCTCCGGGTCGGCCGCGCCGGCCTGCCGGGCCAGCTCCGTCACCCAGGCCCGGACCACGGTCTTGTGCTCGACCGTCCGGGCGTGCACCGGGCCGCCGGCCGGTGACTCGGCGGCCGTGTTGATGAACGCGCAACCGTGGTAGCCGTCCCGCCGGCAGGCGCCGGCGAGCGCGTCGAACATCCCGACCAACTGGTCGCGCGGCTCGTCGCCGGCATCCCGGGCGGCGGCGCGCAACGCACCGAACCACGCCTGGTCGACCCGGTCGAGGTACGCCAGCACCAGGTCGTCCTTACGCGGGAAGTGCTTGTAGAGCGTCGCCTTGGCCACGCCCGACTCGGCGATGACCGTGTCCACCCCCACGCCGCGCGGTCCGTGGGCGTAGAAGAGCCGGAACGCGGTCTCCAGGATCCGGTCCCGGGCCGAGCCGGCCGGCGTGCGGTGGGCAGGCATCGACACTCCCTCGACGTGCTGGTGGCGGGCCGATTCTACAGACAGCTCCGTCTGCGGCCGCGAGCCGTCGTCTGCGCAGCTCGGGCGGACGATGCCCCATCTCCGGGGCAGCTCGACAGGACGCGGTAGGCAAACCGCTGCCCACGGCCCGCACTCCCTGAGGGACAGCAGTAGACAGACCTGTCTGTTAGCCTGCGGGCAATCGGCGCAAGGCCACCGCGCCCGAGTGGAGGATCGATCGACATGCGCATCGCAGTTCTCGGCACCGGCTCGGTCGGCAGGACCATCAGCGCCCGCGCGGCGGAGCTGGGCCACCAGGTCACCATCGGCACCCGGGACGTCGCGACCACCCTGGCCGGCGATTACGCCGCCTGGACCGCGGAGCACCCCGAGGTGGGCCTGGCAACCCAGGCGGACGCTGCCGCGGACGCCGAGCTGGTGGTCAACGCCACCAGTGGCAGCGGCTCCCTGCCGGCGCTCACCGCGGCCGGCGCGGCGAACCTGGCCGGCAAGGTCCTGCTCGACATCGCCAACCCACTCGACTTCAGCGCAGGCTTCCCACCCACCCTGACGGTGCAGGACACCGACTCTCTCGCCGAGCAGATCCAGCGGGAGTTCCCGCAGGCCAGGGTGGTCAAGTCACTCAACACGCTGACCGCCGAGCTGATGGTGCGTCCGCGCCAGCTCGCCGACGGCGCGCACAGCGTGTTCGTCTCCGGCGACGACGCGGAGGCCAAGCGGATTGTCACCGGGCTGCTCGTCAGCTTCGGCCACACCGACGTGATCGACCTCGGTGACCTCTCCACCGCCCGGGGCACCGAGATGCTGATGCCGCTCTGGTTGCGGCTCTACGGCCGGCTCGACACCGCCAACTTCAACCTCAAGGTCGTCCGCTGACCGGACCCGGACAGCCCGAAGGGGGCCCACGCCGAGCGTGGACCCCCTTCGGGTCGGCCGATCACGGCTCGAACTTGTATCCCAGGCCCCGCACCGTGACGATGAAGCGGGGTGCCGACGGCTCCGGCTCGATTTTGGAGCGCAGCCGCTTGACGTGCACGTCAAGCGTCTTGGTGTCGCCGACGTAGTCGGCGCCCCAGACCCGGTCGATGAGCTGACCGCGGGTCAGCACCCGGCCCGCGTTGCGCAGCAGCAGCTCCAGCAGCTCGAACTCCTTGAGCGGCAGCTGCACGGCCCCACCCTCGACGGTCACCACGTGCCGCTCGATGTCCATCCGGACCGGGCCGGCGGCCAGCGTCGGGGCACCCGCCTCGGCCACCTCCGGGCTCTGCCGGCGTAGCACCGCGCGGATCCGCGCGACCAGCTCCCGGGGAGAGTACGGCTTGGTGACGTAGTCGTCGGCGCCGATCTCCAGGCCGACCACCTTGTCGATCTCGCTGTCCCGCGCGGTGACCATGATGATCGGCACGGCCGAGCGCTGCCGGAGCTGCCGGCACACCTCGGTTCCCGACATCTCGGGCAACATCAGGTCGAGCAGCACGATGTCGGCGCCGGTTCGGTCGAACTCGGTGAGGGCGTCGGTGCCGGTCGCGGCGACCGAGACCTCGAAGCCCTCCTTACGGAGCATGTACGACAGGGCGTCGGAGAACGACTCCTCGTCCTCGACCACCAGAACGCGGCTCAACGGGGATTTCCTTTCCATTGCTGTCAGACCTGCCGAAGCTCGGCCGGACCGGCCTCGATCCCAACCGGCGGCAGTGTCGCCAGCAGGTCGTCCGGTGGGCTGGCGGGCAACCGTAGGGTGAACGTCGATCCACCCCCAAGAGTGCTCGACACCTCCACCCGACCGCCATGGTTGCTCGCGATGTGTTTCACGATGGCCAGACCGAGCCCGGTGCCACCGGTGGAGCGCGAGCGGGCCTGGTCGGCCCGGTAGAACCGCTCGAAGATCCGGTCCACGTCCGTCGGGGCGATGCCGATGCCCTGGTCAGCGACCGCGACCTCGACATGTTCGCCGTCACCGCGGAGGGTGACCCGCACCGTGGTGTCCTCACCCGAGTAGTTGATGGCGTTCTCCACCAGGTTCGCCACCGCCGTGGCGAGCTGACTGTCGCTGCCGTACGCGGTGAGACCCCGCTCGCCGTCGACCGTCACCTCGACCCCCCGGGCGGCGGCCGTGGTGCGCGTGCGGTCGACCACCTCGGCGATCACCCAGTCGAGCGCGACGGGCTCCGGTGGCGGCTGCGGCTCGGCGCCCTGGAGCCGGGTCAGCTCCAGCAACTCCTGCACCAGCCGGCCCAGCCGGGTCGACTCGTGCTGGATCCGTTCGGCGAACCGGCGGGAGGCGACCAGGTCCTCGGAGAGGTCGGGTACCGCGGCGTCGGCCGGCTCGGTGGCGTCCAGCAGCGCCTCGGCGAGCAGTTGGAGCGCGCCGATCGGTGTCTTGAGCTCATGGCTCACGTTCGCCACGAAGTCACGTCGCACCCGGGTCAGGCGGTGCGACTCGGTCACGTCGACCGCCTCCACGGCGATGAAGCCGTTCCCGAGGCCCATGGCCCGCAGGTGCACGCCCAGCGGGTTCTCACCTGCGCTGTCGCGACCCCGCGGCAGGTCCAGCTCGATCTCGCGCCGCACGCCGGTGCGCCGCACCTGCCCCGCGAGAGTACGGATCAACGGGTGCGCGGCGATCGAGCCCGGGGTGCTGCCGGTACGCAGCAGACCCATCGCACGGGCGGCCGGGTTGATCAGCACGGGCACGTCGTCGTTGTCCAGTACCACGACACCGGCCCGGAGCGAATCGATCGTCCGGCGGCCGAGCCCGGCCTGCTGCTCGTCGGCTATCGCGGGCCTCCCCCTGCTCCAGCGGGAGCTCGCGCTGCCCGTCGACGTGGAGCGGCCGCGCGCCGGCAGGAACCGGGGCAGCAGAAGGCCGACGACCAGTCCGGCCGCCAACGCCACGGCCACCACGACCGCCACCGCCCACTCCACCCGGCGATCGTAGGGTCATTGTTAACCTGGCTACCACACAGAACGGGACGAACCACCCGCACTTCCGGAAGTGTTCACCCCCACGTCTGGCGTCGTTCACCGTGGTTCATCCGGGATCCGTTCACGCGCCCTACCGTTGGCGTCGCACCTGCTCAACCCCTGCGCCGGCACCCGTCGGCGGCGACCGACCACAGGACGTGATGATGCGCGACGAGTTCCGGGCCGACCTCCAGATCGTCAGCCAACTGCTGGTGGACATGGCGGAGGGCGTCCGCGCTGCCATGCGCCAGGCCACCCGGGCCCTGCTCACCGCCGACCGGCAGGCCGCCGAGACGGTCATCGAGCGGGACGCCGAGATCGACGACCTCTACCGGCACGTCGAGGAGCGGGTGTGTGACCTGCTCGCCCGGCAGGCGCCGGTCGCCTCCGACCTGCGTGCCATGATCACCGCGCTGCACGTCGCGGCCGACCTGGAGCGGATGGGCGACCTGGCCGACCACGTGGCGAAGACGGCGCTGCGGCGGCACCCCTCGCCCGCCGTACCGGCCGAGCTGCGGACGATCTTCACCGAGATGGCCGACATCGCCGACCGGATGGCGGCGAAGATCGGTTCGGTGCTGGCGAAGCCCGACGTCGACCTGGCCGGCGAGTTGGACCGGGACGACGACGCCATGGACGAGCTGCACAAGAGCCTGTTCTCGGTGCTGCTCGGCGACGACTGGCCGTACGGGGTGGAGACCGCCATCGACGCCACCCTGCTGGGCCGCTTCTACGAGCGCTTCGCCGACCACGCGGTCAACGCCGGCGAGCACGTGATCTACCTGATCACCGGTGAGAGCACGCCCACCGGCAACTGACACCCGTCAGAAAGGGGCCCCCGCGTCGCGGGGGCCCCTTTCGCTGCTCTCAGCGGCCCTGGTTGGCGACCGCGGCGGCGGCTGCCTTCGCCGCTGTCGGGTCGAGGTAGGTGCCGCCCAGGGTGAGCGGGCGCAGCTGCGGATCGAGGTCGTAGCGCAGCGGGATCCCGGTCGGGATGTTCAGCTTGGCGATCGCCTCGTCGGAGATCTGGTCGAGGTGCTTCACCAGGGCGCGCAGCGAATTGCCGTGCGCGGCCACCAGCACCGTCCGGCCGGCCAGGATGTCCGGCACGATCGAGTCGTACCAGTAGGGCAGCATCCGCTCGACGACGTCCTTGAGGCACTCGGTACGCGGCATCAGCTCGGTCGGCAGCAGCGCGTAGCGCGGGTCGCCCACCTGCGACCACTCGTCGTCGTCAGCGATCGGCGGCGGCGGCGTGTCGTACGACCGGCGCCAGAGCATGAACTGCTCCTCGCCGTACTCGTCGAGGGTCTGCTTCTTGTTCTTGCCCTGTAGGGCGCCGTAGTGCCGCTCGTTGAGCCGCCACGACCGGCGCACCGCGATCCAGTGCCGGTCGGCGGCGTTCAGTGCCAACTCGGCGGTGCGGATCGCCCGGCGCATCACGCTGGTGTGGACGACGTCCGGCAGCAGGCTGTGCTCGCGCAGCAGCTCACCGCCGCGCCGCGCCTCGCCCTCGCCCTTCTCGGTCAGGTCGACGTCCACCCAGCCGGTGAAGAGGTTCTTGGCGTTCCAGTCACTCTCGCCGTGCCGCAGCAGGACCAGCGTCCCGACGGTGGGCCCCTCGCTCGCAGTCATGCGGATCATCCTGCCTCAACCCCGTACCGGACACGCGGGCACCCGTCGTGACGACCACCACGTGATAAAGCGGATGACCTGTGAATCCGACCGCCACTAGGGTTGTAAGGCGCTGCAGTCACATCGGTCATTACTTGCAAGCGGGGGCACCACGTGCGGACGATGCGGAGCTGGTTCCGGGACACCACCGGCGGCCTGCCGGCCACCTTCTGGTACCTGTGGTCGGGGACTCTGATCAACCGGCTCGGCTCGTTCGTCCTCGTCTTCCTCGCCATCTACCTGACCCAGGAACGCGGCTTCTCCCCCTCCCAGGCCGGCCTGGTGCTCGGCCTGTGGGGTGTCGGCGGCGCCGTCGGCACCACCGCCGGCGGCACCCTGGCCGACCGGTGGGGCCGCCGACCTACGCTGCTCACCGCGCATGTCGGCGCGGCGGCCATGATGCTCGCCCTCGGCCTGGCCCGTGACCTCTGGGCGGTGGCGCTGGGTGCGCTGCTGCTCGGCATGTTCGCCGAGGCGGCCCGGCCGGCGTTCGGGGCCATGATGATCGACGTGGTGCCGGCCAAGGACCGGCTGCGCGCGTTCTCGCTCAACTACTGGGCGATCAACCTGGGCTTCGCCTGCGCCGCCATCCTCGCCGGTCTCGCCGCGCAGGCCGACTACCTGCTGCTGTTCGTGGTCGACGCGGGCACGATGCTGATCACCGCGTTGATCATCTTCGCCCGGGTGCCGGAGACCCGGCACGGCGGATTCACCGTCGCGGCGACCACGGCCCCGCGCGGCGCCCTGCGCACCATCCTCAGCGACCGGGTCTACCTCGGCTTCGTGGCTCTGAACCTGTTCGCCGCGATGGTCTTCCTCCAGCACATCTCGATGCTGCCGATCGCCATGGGCGACTCCGGCCTGAGCCCGGCCACCTACGGCTCGGTGATCGCGCTCAACGGCTTGCTCATCGTCGTCGGCCAACTCTTCGTGCCCCGACTGATCCGGGGTCGGAACCGCTCGCAGGTGCTCGCCCTCGCCGCCGTGGTGATGGGTGTCGGGTTCGGGCTGACCGCGTTTGCCGGCAGCGCCTGGTTCTACGGGCTGACGGTGCTGATCTGGACGGTCGGCGAGATGCTGAACTCGCCGTCCAACTCCACGCTGATCGCCGAGCTCTCCCCGGCCGAGCTGCGCGGTCGCTACCAGGGCGTGTTCGGGCTCTCCTGGCAGATCGCCGGGGCGAGCGCGCCGATTCTCGGCGGCCTGGTGCGGGAGCACGTCGGCAACGCGGCGCTCTGGTTCGGCTGCGCCGTGATCGGCGTACTGACGGCGGTGGCCCACCTCGCGTCCGGTCCGGCCCGGGAGCGGCGTGCCGTCGCGCTGCGCCACGCCGCCGACGCGTCCGCACCGGTCAGCACCCGCGCTGCGGCGTCGCAGCCCGCCGAGGCGGCAGCCTGAGCCCGGTGTGACCGCTGAGACGAACGGCTCATGATCAGGAACCCGACTGGCGCAACCCGGCCCGACTTCCTACCGTCCAGGAGAAACGGTTAAGAAACCGAACTGTCGGGAGGTCGGATGCACGCCCTGCGGCGCTGGTGGCAGGACAGCGCGGGCGGGCTACCCGCCACCTTCTGGTACCTCTGGGCGGGTTTGCTGATCAACCGCGCTGGCGCGTTCGCCATGCTCTTCCTGTCGCTCTACCTGACCGACGCCCGGGGCGCCAGCGAATCGGTGGCCGGCACCGTGGTCGGGGCGTACGGGGCCGGCGGGGCGGCCGGCGCGCTGCTCGGCGGGGTGATGGCCGACCGGTGGGGTCGCCGGGCCACCCTGCTCGCCGCCCACCTGGCCACCGCCGCCCTGATGGTGGCACTGGCCTTCAGCCGGCCCCTGCTGCTGATCGCGGCGCTCTCCGCACTGGTCGGCGTGGTGCACTCGATGCCCAGCCCCGCCTTCGTGGCGGCAATCGTCGACGTGGTGCCGGCGCAGCGGCGCTCACGCGCGTTCAACCTCCAGTTCTGGGCGTTCAACCTGGGCATGGCCGTCGCGTCGCTGCTCGCCGGCGTGCTGGCCGAGGCGAGCTTCACCGCACTGTTCCTGGTCGACGCCGGCGCCACGCTGACCGCCGCCGCCGTCATCGCCTGGAAGGTGCCGGAGACGCTGCGACGGGCCGGCCCGGCCGCGCCCCTCCCGCCCGCCGGCCAGCAGGGGGCCGGCCGCTCCCGTCGACAGGGGCTGCACACCGCGCTCACCGACCGGACCTTCCTGATCTTCGTCGGGCTCACCTTCGTGCTGGCCGTCCTCACCCTGCAGACCTCGACGATCATGCCGCTGGCGATGCGCGCCGACGGTCTGGGACCGTCGGCGTACGGGGCGGTGGTGGCACTCGGGGGCGCGCTGATCGTGCTGGGGCAACTGTTCGTGCCCCGGCTGATCGACCGGCACCGCAAGGACGTCGTGCTGGCCATCTCCACGGCCCTGCTGGCGGTCGGCTTCGGCGTGCTCGCCGTCGCCGACCACCTGGGCGTCTACCTCGGTGCGGCGGTGGTCTGGACGGTCGGCTCGATGCTCGCCGCGCCGCCCAACGCGCAGATCAACGCGGATCTGGCGCCGCCGCAACTGCGCGCCCGGTACCAGTCGGTCTTCTACCTGACGTTCCCGGCCGCGGCGTTCGTCGCACCCACCCTGGGCGGGGTGAGCCTGCAGCACCTCGGTGACCGGCACTGGCTGATCGTGGGCGGGCTGGGCCTGCTGGCCGCGCTCGGGCACCTGCTGGCCGGGCCGCCCCGTGACCGGCACGTCGCCGCGATGCGCCGGATGGTCGACCGGGAGCCGGCGCCGCGCGGGGACCGCGTCCAGACGGGCTGACCGTACGACGGCAAAGCGCCCACCATGTCCCGAAGGTCATGGTGGGCGCTCGCCGGTGGGGCCGGCGGCGGCGGGCAACACTCACCCCCGTAAGCATCGCCCGCTCGCGCCGCCGGTCCAAACAGGTGGGCACCGTCCCCCAACGGTTGATCCACCCGTCCCCTCGCACCTCGCCTGGTGCGCGGATCTGATCGATCCGCCGCTCCCCCGAACGTTTCCAAGCGTGGCGCGGTGCAATAAAGCTAGTTCGGCCGGATTCTGGATTCAACCCAGATGGGTGTCTCGCCGGTCACAACTGACGAGTATCCCCAGCTCGGGCCTCGGTCTGTGGCAACAGCCGGGTACCCGTCGGGCATTCCCTCAAACACCTCAGCCGTCCTCACGATCGGGTGACTCGGTCCGGAAGAAGTTGCTCTGCCGGCCGTCACGCATCTGCTCCTGATAGATCAGGTTGAGCCGGCGCAGATCAAACGTGTGAAACCACTCATCCCAGGGGATCTCACGAATCCGGCTGCTTTCCCGGTATCCGGGGATGTTGAAGGTCAACACTCCGGCCCGACCGTCCCGCTCGGTGCCCGCGATGGTCGCCGGCTTCGCGCCACGCTCCCGCGCCCAACGCTGGATCACCTCGTGATTCGCGGTGATCAGGCTCCGTCCCGGCCGCTCCGGCCGGTCCGCCGTCGACGAGATCACCTGCGAGCTGCGGACCGACCGTCCGCTGCCCCGTCCGGTCCGGATCCCACCGGCCGTCGTGCCACCAGCCGCCGGCCGGCTCGCCGTGGCCCGCTTAGCCGGCGTCGCCCGCTTCGCCGTGGCCCGCTTGGCGGGAGCCGCCCGCTTCGCCGGCGCCGCCTTCGCCGTGGCCCGCGTGGCAGCCGGTCGCGACGGCGCCTTCTTCGCGGGCGCCTTTCGCGCTGGCGCGGCACGCGCGGTCGTCGACGTCCTGCGAGCGGCGGTCGACCTGGCCGCTGTCGTCTTCTTCGCCGCGGCCGTCTTACGGGCCGCCGTCGACGTCCGTGCGGCGGTCGTCCGCTTCGCCGCGGTCGACCTGCTCGCAGCGGTGGTCCGCTTCGCGGCAGTGGTCGTCTTCTTCGCGGCAGCCCGCTTCGCGGGAGCGCTCTTGTTCCCGGGCGCCGCCTTTGCGCGACTCGGTGCCGCCCTCGACGCCGACTTCTTCGTCGCGGCGGCCCGACCGGCCGACGCCCTGGTGCCGGCGGCCCGACCAGCCGGTCCGGTACTGCGCCGGCCCGCCCCACCGGCGTCCGAACGCATCGAACGCACCAACTGTTTCACCAGGTCAGGCTTGCGCATCGCGGAGATCCCAGAGACCCCGCGTTTGCGCAACTGCCCGCGGATGTCGTCCACCCGCATCCGGGAGATCTCCGACTCGGAGATCCCGGGTGTCGCCGGGCTCTGGTTGCCGGCCTGCCGTTTGGTCCTGGTCGCAGTCCCGCCGCGACCTGAGCTGTTCCGCTGAGCCATGGGATGCTCCGCTCCTCGACACTCCGTCCTCGGCGCGCGGGGGTCCCTCTGCCGCACCGCGCGGTGCGGCATACCCAGCAAGGGCAGTCCGAACCCTCCGTGCGTCGCCGCCCGCTGTGACGGTAGGGATTGAGCCGGGCGCACCCGTACCCCACACATCCTTTGCTCTGCTTACACCCAGGCAACGCTCGGAGCCCGTAAGTGTTGCGTCGGTTGAAGCAGAGCAAAGGAGGCGTCCCACCACCTCGGCCCGGAAGCCCGCCTGATAAACCCCGCAGTCGGGGCGCAGGCCCCCGCGCGTGGAGCCGCCGAGAACGCCAGTTGTCAGGCGGGGCCGGGGCCGGACGGCTCGAAGAGGTGGGCGAAGGCGGCCAGGTTCGCCGTCGACTCGCCGCGCTTGACCCGCCACTCGTACTCGCGCCGAATCGAGCTGCCGAAGCCGATCTCCAGCATGGTGTCGAAGGACTCGTCGGAGTAGGTAAGCACCGAACCGAGCAGCCGGTCCAGCTCGTCGGCGTCCACACCGGCCGGGTTGACCCGCCCGGTCAGGTACACGTCACCGACCGCGTCGGTGGAGAAGGAGACCCCGTACATCCGGGCGTTGCGCTGCAGCAGCCAGGCCCACAGCTCCTCGCGCCGCTCGTCGGGCTGGCGCATGACGAACGCCTCGATCCGCAGCGCGTGCTCACCGACGATCAGGTTGCAGATCGTCTTGAGCTTGTGGGTGCCCGGCAGGGTGATCGCGTACGAGCCGGGGCCGGTCGACTCCCAGGCCAGGTCACGTTCGGCACAGACCGACTCGATCAGGGTCGCAAGATCGCTCTTCGGGCTCACCGGACCCACTCTACGACCGCCCCGGCCCACGCACCGGATGACGACCGGCCCGCGGTCACCCACCAGCACGATCGGCGCGCGGTCAGCACCGGCACGATCGGCGCGGGGTCACCACCGGCACGACCTGTCCCCGGTCACCAGGAGCAGGAGAGGGCGGGGCCTCCGGCCAGGTCGGCGGCGAGGCGGGCCCGGCGCGCGGCGATCGCCTCGCCGTAGACGTCGAGCAGGCCCGTGACGGTGCGGTCCCAGGAGAAGTGTCGGGCGTGCTGCGCGGCGCCGCGGGACAGCCTGGCCCGCAGGGCCCGGTCCGGCAGCAGGCGGCCCAGGGCGCGGGCCCAGTCCACCGGGTCGTGCCCGTCGATGAGCACCCCACTGGCCTGGTCCCGAACGGCGGTGACCAGACCACCGACGGCGGCGGCCAGCACCGGCGTACCGCAGGCCTGCGCCTCCAGGGCGACGAGCCCGAAGGATTCGTTGTGCGACGGCACCGCGACCAGATCGGCGGCCCGGTACAGGGCCGGCAGGTCGTCGCCGGTACGCGGCGGCAGGAAACGGACCCGGTCGGCGACGCCGAGCGTCGCGGCCAGCTCGATCAGGGCGGTCGGCCGGTCCAGTCCGCTGCCGCTGGGCCCGCCGCAGATCACCACGGTCACCTCGTCGGCCAGGGCCGGATCACGCTCGCGCAGGGCGGCGATCGCGCGGATGAGCACGTCCGGCGCCTTGAGTGGTTGGATCCGACCGACGAAGGCCACCACGTACCCGTCGACCGGCAGCCCCAGCCTGCGGCGGGCGGCGCGGGCGGCCACGAACCGGTCGCCCGGCGCGGGCCGGAACCGGGCCAGGTCGACGCCCGGCTGCACGACGGAGACCTGGTCGGGGGCGGCGTCGTACCGCTCGACGAGGTCGCGGGCCTCCACCCGGGTGTTGGCGACCAGCTGGTCGGCCTCGGCGACGACCTGCTCCTCGCCGATCACCCGAGCCTTCGGTTCCGGCCGGTCGTCGGCGGCGAGTTGGGCGTTCTTGACCTTCGCCAGGGTGTGCGCGGTGTGCACCAGCGGCACTCCCCAGCGCTCCTTGGCCAGCCAGCCGACCTGCCCCGACAGCCAGTAGTGGGAGTGGATCAGGTCGTAGTGCCCGGGTGGGCGGGACGCCTCGGCGCGCAGCACCCCGGCGGTGAAGGCGCAGAGCTGGCCGGGCAACTCCTCCTTGGTCAGCCCTTCGAGCGGACCGGAGGTGATGTGCCGGACCTGCACGCCGGGGGCCATCTCGACCACCGGGGGGAGGTCACCCGAGGTGGCCCGGGTGAAGATCTCCACCTCGACGTCGGCCTCGGCGAGCCGCCGGGCGACCTCCAGGATGTAGACGTTCATCCCGCCGGCGTCGCCGGTGCCCGGCTGGTGCAGCGGGGAGGTGTGCACCGACAGGGTGGCGATGCGGCGGGGCCGGGGCCACGGTCGGGCACCTCGCTGACGACCGACACCGGTGTGCAGTTCCGCCACGTCCGCTCCTTCAGTCACGGTTAATGCCGTCTCGCACGACCGGCGCTTCTCGGTCAACCTGTACGCCGGATGTCATCTTCCCCATCGGGCTACGGAAATGCGTCGGCGCGGCCGGCCGGGGTGACGGACCTCATCAACCGTCGGCCCGCACGGCGAAGCCCCGCGCCCGATCGCAAGGCCTCGGACGACCGGGGCGACAATGACCGGATGACCTCTGTCGCCATCGTCACCGGAGCGTCCAGCGGGATCGGAGCGGCCACCGCCCGCCGGCTCGCCGCCGAGGGTTTCCACGTGCTCGCCGCCGCCCGCCGCGCCGAACGGCTCGCCGACCTGGTCGCCGAGATCACCGCCGCCGGCGGGCAGGCCACCGCGGTGACCTGCGACGTCACCTCGGACGAGTCGGTGGCCCGGTTGGCCGAGGCCGCCGCCCAGGCGCCCGGGCCGGTCACCCTCCTGGTGAACAACGCCGGCGGAGCACGCGGGCTGGACCCGGTGGAGTCCGGCTCGGTCGCCGACTGGCAGTGGATGTACGACGTGAACGTGCTCGGCACCCTGCGGGTCACCCAGGCGCTGCTGCCGGCGCTGGAGGCGTCGGGTTCCGGCACCATCGTGGTGGTCTCCTCCACCGCCGGCCTGACCGTGTACGAGGGTGGCGGCGGCTACACCGCGGCGAAGCACGCGCAGACCGCCATCGCCGGCACGCTCCGCCTGGAGCTGTGTGGCCGGCCGCTGCGGGTCATCGAGATCGACCCCGGAATGGTGAAGACCGACGAGTTCGGGCTGGTCCGCTTCGAGGGCGACGCCGAGCGGGCGGCCGCCGTCTACGCCGGGGTGCCGGGGCCGCTGGTCGCCGAGGACGTCGCCGACTGCATCGCCTGGTGCGCCACCCGCCCGGAGCACGTCAACATCGACCGGCTGGTGGTCCGGCCACGGGCGCAGGCGGCGCAGCACAAGGTGCACCGGGTCTCCTGAGTCGGGGACAGGACCGATGAGCGGGGCTCCACGACGCCGACCGCTCGGCGTGGTCACCCGGGGCACCACCAACCCGAACCGGCTGCGCCGGGTGGACAACTGGATCGTCGCGACCTGCGCCGACCGGCTGCGGGCGGCGGTCGATCCGCTGGTGGTGGACCTCGGGTACGGCGCCACCCCGGTGACCGCCGTGGAGTTGCGGGCCCGGCTTGCCGCCGGGGTCCGTTGGGACGTACGCCTGGTCGGGCTGGAGATCGACCCGGCGCGGGTGGCCGCCGCGACGCCGGCCGCCGACCCGCCCGGCCTGACCTTCGCCCGGGGTGGCTTCGAGTTGGCCGGGCTCCGGCCGGTGCTGGTCCGCGCGTTCAACGTCCTGCGCCAGTACGACGAGCGCGAGGTGCCCGACGCCTGGCGCACGATGACCGCCGCGCTCGCTCCGGGTGGGGCGCTCGTCGAGGGCACCTGCGACGAGCTGGGCCGGCTGGCGAGCTGGCTGCTGGTCGACGCGGACGGCCCGCGCACGCTGACCCTGGCCGCGAAGCTCACCACGCTGGGCAGTCCCGCCGAGTTGGCCGAGCGGCTGCCCAAGGCGCTGATCCACCGCAACGTCCCGGGTGAGGCGGTGCACGACCTGATCCGGGCCCTGGACGACGCCTGGCAGGCCGCGGCCCCCTACGCCACCTTCGGTCCACGGCAGCGCTGGCTGAGGGCCGTGGGCAGGCTGCGGGACGACGGCTGGCCCGTGCGTGACGGCCCGCACCGCTGGCGGCACGGCGAGCTGACCCTCTCCTGGCCCCTCCCCTGAACGGGGTGGGGTCAGAGGGCGCAGTTGATCAGGACCGGCTCGGGGTGCAGGGTCACGCCGAGGCGGGCGTGCACGGTGTCACGGATGGTGCCGGCGAGGGTGAGCAGGTCGCCGGTGCTGGCCGTGCCGCTGCGATTGGTGAGGGCGAGGGTGTGCTTGCTGGAGATGGCCACGCCGTCCGGGCCGGGGTGGCCCTTGGTGAAGCCGGCCTTGTCGATCAGCCAGGCCGCGCTCACCTTGACCAGGCCGTCCGCCCCGGGCCAGGACGGGGGCTCGCCCAGGTCGGCGGCACGCTCCCGGAGCAGCTCGTACGTCGCCCGGTCGAGCACCGGGTTGGTGAAGAAGGAGCCGACCGAGCGGGTGTCGGGATCGGCGGCGTCGAGCACCATGCCCTTGCCGGCGCGCAGCCGCAGCACCGTCGCCCGCGCGTCGGCCAGCGGCACCCGCTCGCCCACCTCGACCCCGAGCGCCCGGGCCAGCTCGGCGTAGCGCACCGGGCCGGACAGCGGCGAGCGGGTGAGCCGGAAGTCGACCGAGAGCACCATCCAGCGGTCCTGGTACTTGAAGATGCTGCCCCGGTACGCGAACCCGCACTCTGCCGCGGGGATGATCCGACGGGCGCCGTCGAGCCGGTCGTACACCTCGACGCCGGTGATCGTCTCGGCGACCTCCTGGCCGTACGCGCCGACGTTCTGGATCGGGGTGGCGCCGGTCGAGCCGGGAATGCCGGAGAGGCATTCCAGGCCGGCCCAGTCGTTGCCGATCGTCGCGGCGACCAGGTCGTCCCACGGCTCGCCGGCTTCGACGCGTACGGTGACCGACTCGGCGTCCTCGGTGAGGACCCGCAGGCCACGGGAGCGCACCAGCACGACCGTGCCGGGGAAGCCGGCGTCGCCGATCACCACGTTGCTGCCGCCGGCCAGGACCAGGATCGGCTCGTCCGTGGCCTGGACCGCCCGGATGATCTCGTCGGCGCTGGTCGCGGCCACGATCCGCCTGGCCGGCCCGCCCATCCGTAGCGTGGTGTAACCGGCCAGTGGACCCGGGATGGCACGATCGGCTTCGGTTGTCGGCTGGGCGTAGGCGTCTGACACGTCTTTCACCTTAGGCTGATGGGCAGCCGTGGCACCTACTGGTGGCCCGGCACCCCCGGGAGGATGGCGATGAGCAGACTGCAGGGCAGCAAGGACTTCTGGATTGGGGCGCTGCGGGCCGAGGGCCCGGCGTTCGCCGCGGCGGTCGCCGAGGCGCCGCCGGAGACACCCGTGCTGTCCTGTCCGGGCTGGACAGTCAATGATCTCACCCTGCACCTCGCGGGCATCTACCACTGGGTTTATTCGTTCGCCGGGTCGGGGCAGACGGAGGTGCCGGCCCGCCGGGACGCGTCCGTGGCACCCTCGGGCCTGAGCGCGCTCCAGCTCTGGCAGCAGGGGTACGACCAGCTGATGACCCTCTTCGACGGGCTCGACCCGGAGGCGCCGGCGTGGAACTGGGCGCCGCAGCCGAAGAAGGCCGGCTTCTGGCCGCGCCGGATGGCACACGAGACGGCGGTGCACCGCTGGGACGCCCAGCTCGCCATCGCCGCCGGTGAACCGGTCGAGGCCAAGCTCGCCGCCGACGGGGTGAGCGAGGTGCTGGACACCTGGTTGCCGGCCGGCCGGCGGCAGGTCAAGGGCGACTGGCACGGGGTGGTGCAGCTCGCGGCGACGGACGCGGATCAGGAGTGGTATCTGCGGCTGCGCGGCGAGGGGGTGGCGCTGCTCGACACGGCGACCATCTTCGACCACGACGATCACCACGCCCGCGCGCAGGTCAGCGGCACCGCGAGCGATCTGCTGCTGGCGCTCTGGGGGCGGGTGAGCTTCGAGACCCTCGACGTCACGGGCGACCGCGCGCTGCTCGACGGCCTGCGTACCGGCTGATCTGACACCGGGCGCGGCCCGGCCGACGTGACGAGGGCGTCACCCCGACGGGGGTGACGCCCTCGTCGTGCGTCCGGTGCTGCCCGCGCAGATTCGAGAGAGCGCTCTCTTGACACTGCCCGGGGAAGCCACCACCCTGACGTGAGAGCGCTCTCTTGGCCTCCTGCCACCACCTGACCACCTTGAGAGAGGTCCATATCCGATGGCTGTCTTTCCGCGCCGCCGCCTCGCCGCGGTGGCCCTCGCCGCCACGACCGCCCTGCTCGTCACCGCCGGCTGCGGCGGCGGTGACGACGCCGAGGCGGACGGGCCGATCACGCTGACCGTCGACGTCTTCGGTCAGTTCGGCTACGACCAGCTCTACCAGGAGTACATGGCCGCACACCCCGGCGTGAAGATCGTCGAGCGGGGCACCGGCAGCAACCTCGACGAGTACTCGCCGAAGCTGACCCAGTGGCTCGCCGCCGGCCGGGGCGCCGGCGACATCGTGGCCATCGAGGAGGGCCTGCTGGTCGAGTACAAGGCCAACCCCGGCAACTTCGTCAACCTGCTGGACCACGGCGCCGCCGACCTCAAGGGCAACTTCCTGGAGTGGAAGTGGAACGCCGGCCTGACCCCCGACGGCAAGCAGCTCATCGGCCTCGGCACCGACGTCGGCGGCATCGCCATGTGCTACCGCAAGGACCTCTTCGAAAAGGCGGGCCTGCCCACCGAACGGGACGCCGTGTCGAAGCTCTGGCCGACCTGGCAGGACTACATCGCCACCGGTGAGAAGTTCGTCGCGGCCAAGACCGGGGCGTCCTTCCTCGACGCGGCCACCAACACGTTCAACACGATCCTGCTGCAGACCGCCGGCAACACCACCGGCTACAGCTACTACGACACCAACGGCAACGTCGTGGCCGACAGCAACCCCGCGGTACGGCAGGCCTGGGACACCACCATGGACATCATCGACTCGGGCCTCTCCGGCAAGTACGGCTCCTGGTCCGAGGAGTGGGTGTCGGCCTTCAAGCAGTCGAAGTTCGCCACCATCGCCTGCCCCGCCTGGATGACCGGTGTCATCGAGCAGAACTCCGGCCCGGCTGCCAAGGGCAAGTGGGACATCGCCCGGGTGCCCGGCAACGGCGGAAACTGGGGCGGGTCGCACCTCGCCGTGCCGAAGCAGAGCAAGCACCAGGCCGAGGCCATCGAGCTGGCGAAGTTCCTGACCAGCGCCAAGGGCCAGATCGGCGCCTTCAAGGCCAAGGGTCCGCTGCCCTCCTCGCCGCAGGCGCTCGACGACCCGGCGATCGCCGGCTCGACCAACGCGTACTTCTCCGGGGCGCCCGTCGGAGCGATCTTCGGCACCGGCGCGAAGAGCCTGAAGCCGGTCTACATGGGCCCCAAGAACCAGGCCGTCCGCACCGAGGTGGAGAACGCCGTACGGACCGTGGAGCTGGGCCAGCGCAGCCCCACGCAGGGCTGGACGGACGCGGTGACCAACGCGAAGAAGGCCGCCGCCAAGTAGCCCGAGCCAGCGTGCGGGCGGGGCGCCCGCCCCCCGGGCCCCCCCCCCCCGCGCCAACTAGACGACCGCCTCTTCACTGACGACCCCCTCCCCCCCCCCCCCGCCCGC